>DYRE01000036.1 GCA_020718965.1 Desulfomonile tiedjei | reverse complement strand
GATTTCAACAACCAGTTGGCGGTAGTACTGGGAAACCTGGAGTTGGCTCTTACTGATCAAACTCTCGATCCTGAGACCCTACTCAGCATTGAGAGCGCCATCAGGGCGGCCAAACGATCAGCGGAACTTTCGCGCAAGATGCAGCTCTACACGGGCAGTTTCTTGGGCTTCCCTATAGATGTGGACATCAGGGTACCTCTAAAAATCCTCAGTTCTTCGCGACATACTCAGAAAGAGCAGGTTTACTATGAGTAACTTGTTGAAACTTCTGCTCAAATTATGCCGAAAATCAGAGTTCTGAAAAATCTCAGACTGCCTGGGTAATTAATAGAGGCTCCCGTATATCCATCCATATCAGGTCCGGTTTCCAATCTTCGAATAGCGCAACCGCCTCACGACCATTTACAGCCTCACGGAGATCAAAACCCATGGGCTCCAGTAATTTACGGAGCAGTAAACGATTTGCCGCTTCATCCTCTGTTATTAGAAGACGATGGCGTTTTTGGCCGGGCGCCAGTCCAATAACGCGGAAGGGTGGCTGTTCCAGCGAAGCTGCATCCGATGCGAATACCGTCACGGGAATTTCGACATAAAAGGTCGAACCCTTTCCTGACTTTGTGGCTACGCCAATATTGCCACCCATTAGTTCCACGTTCTGCTTTGAAATCGCTAGACCGAGCCCTGTTCCGGATTCCGACAATGGTTGATCCGCCAATTGGACAAAGGGCTTAAAGATGTTGGTTTTCTGCTCTTCGTCAACGCCGGGTCCGGTGTCCTCTACTTCGAACCTAACCCATACCCTTTGCGATATCTCTCTGTTTACAACCATGCATCGGAGTATCACGCCGCCTTGTTTAGTAAACTTAATTGCGTTTCCAAGCAGGTTTATCAGCACCTGACGTAATTTACCCGCATCAACGGCCACGAGGCGAGGAAGATCTGGGGATAGCTCTACTTTGAACCAAAGTTTTTTCTCGCCTGATTTCAAAGACATCAATGAACGAATCTGCTCCAGCAGATTGTTAAGATCCACTTTGGTCTCCGCTATCCCTGAACTACCTGATTCGATTTTGGAGATGTCAAGAATATCGTTAATCAAGTTCAGAAGGTGCTCACCGCTCCGGATAATGATCTCGAGATTTTCGGCTTGTTCCCTGGTTATGTCAGGAAGATTTTTAAGTAGTCGGGAAAACCCGAGTATTGCGTTTAGAGGCGTACGCAACTCATGGCTCATGTTGGCCAGGAATAGGCTCTTCGCCCTGTTGGCCGCTTCAGCCTGCAATGTCTTCTCCGTCAGCGCCTGATTGGAAATTTCGAGAGCGGCCTGACTATCTTTTAGGCTTTGTTCCCTGTTTACAATCGCCTGCGCCATAGACCGGAATCCTTTTTGAATGACGGCCAACTCATAGAAAGACGAGTCCTCTTGCTTGTCTTCCGGAGGAACTTTGCCTGATTCCAAGTCTCTAAATTTATTGGCAAACATAGAGACTGGTTTGAGTACAAATCGATCAAGGTACCTATTTTTCAGAATAACCAGAAGTATCAATCCTCCCATAAACATCAGCGCAAAGACCGTCAGAGATTGCTTCAATGTATCCATAAAGCTGGTAGGGACAAGTACGGCGACTTTCGCACCGACAGTTTTCTGCCCTGAAATCATTGGTATCCAGCTCTGGTCTCCGACAGTCAACGTCTTACTTAGAGAAGGTTTTCCCTCCCATTGTTTTAGATCCAGGGTGTGGATTTGCAATTCCGGATCTCCGGAGACCATCACAAAACCGTCCTGGGACACTAACATTAGAGTTATCCCCGAAAACCTGGAAAACTCCGTCAGGAATTTCTGCAAATAGGCAAGATCCAGTCGCCCCAGATACCATCCTCCAGCATACTGGTATTTGTAATAGACGCTGGGTTTATCATCCTCAACGCCCCTCATTATATCGGAGAAATCCTTCTGTCCAGAAGAAGTTTTCAAATAACTTCCCAACTTTCCGGCAGAGAAGGAAAAACCGCGGAAAACCCTGGAGCCACTGACTGATTTGTATATACGATTCACACGTAGTTCTGGGTCCAACTGATAGATGTCCAAAAAATCAGAGACCAGGCGCATCATGTATTTGGAACGCGCCTCTTCAGGGATTGCCGCAAATACCCTAAGATCTTTGCACGCTGCTTCAATTTGTTTTTCCAGAAAGAGATGAAACTTTTCCGCATCCGTCAACCGCAGATTGAGGTATTCGGAGTTAACCTTTTCCAGGGTAATCCAAAATGCCGTGAAAAGGACCATGGAAGTCAAGATCAACGCCGAAACTTCCAGAAATAGAAAAAAATCCCGAAAGCCTCTCCGGCGAAAAAATCTCATTTAAGTTCCCGCTCCAAATCAACTGTGAAACAGAACGGTTGGGCAACATCACCATATTGATCAAAGGAGATTAGACCCAGACTGGTTTCGTGGGTTTTTGCCGAAACCAGATAATTTTTAACATCTTCGGGTGTGCGGTAACCTTTGGAAAAGGCTATGTCGAGTAATTCCAAAGCCTGCCGCACCCCGATCGTCATTGCATGGGGTTCATAGCCAAAGCGGTTCTGAAACCTGCTGAAATAACTGTCGAGGGACGGATCGTCATGCCGGGAGGGATACTGACTTGGTAGTATGATCTTCGATATGGCCGGTCCGGCATTTTCCAGAATACCGGGTGAACGAGCCCATGGGGTTAACAGTATTGGGGCATTTGGATGGAGATAGTGGAAAAGCTGGGCGATGTTTCCTATGGCAGCCTGGTAACTTCCCGCCAGAATAAACAGGGCGTCGTAATGTTCCTTCATGATCGGCGTCAATTCATCCGGACTGAAGTTGGACACCACCAGCTTATTGTGAACAATCCGCCATTTGCCAAGGGTTTCAAGTTCTTCGGAAAAGAATTTGAAAGCGGGATCCGTGTACGGGAGGTTGCCCTCGTCCTGAAGAACCAGGATACGCTCACCCTTCATATTGTTAACATATCTGGCAATCGAGCGTTGTTCCTGTTCGGCGTCCGCTATTATGCGCAATGTGTAGTCGTCCTTACCGGTGAGAACCGGGCTTGTAGCAGCGGCCACGATAGCAAGAGCGCTAGGCTCTTTGAAGAGTTCCATCATGACTACGGCGCATTTGGATGGGTGTGATGTCACAAAAAAGCGGACGCCATTCCTCATGGCTTCTTCAATAGCCGGCCTAGTCAAATCCGGATTCCACTGGTCGTCCACGGGAAATATCCTGATCAGGCTGTTCGGGTGTTCTTCCAAAAAAAGATCGCCGGCGTTCAATTCACTCGAACCAACGACCGCCCCGGAGGCCGACCAGGCCACCAAGCCTACCATTACAGGTTTATCCTTTTGAAAATAGTAGAAAATGACCGCGGCCAGAATCAGGGATACTCCGATAATCGAAAACAACAACAGCCTGTTTTTCACTTCAGTTTTTCCATCTCGATTCTCAAGAACACTCATGCCCACCATGTTCTGGTGAAGATAGCGTGAGCGATCAGATGTTATCCACTACCTCGCGAACCTTATTGAGAGTCTGGACACGAAAATACTAAAACCCCAGTTTAGTTGTAACGAATTCCAGGAAGTAAATCCAAATAAAATTTGCAATCCGTGGAAGTTTCTAATCCGTGAGAAAATTTAATTCAGTCCTCTTTCATGTCCTCATTTTCTGGAGACCTTGCGCTGCTTTTACTGAAATTAGTAGCAGCGTAAAACTTATCGGATGCAGTCGACATTTACGTCGTCCCACATAGTCGATCGAATTATTCATGGACTGGAGCCGGCAGAAATCGTTGCGCTGAGGTCAAGATGGCGGTATTTGTTCTAGTTATTTTGGGGTAATTCAAAGAGGACCATCCACCATGGCGGGCGATAATCCCAGTCTGAAAACCAGGAAGTCTGTTCTGAAAAGCGAGGACTGGTGGGCTGTTTGGATTGGCCTATTTGTTTTTATCCTGGGACTTGGGCCTATTTTTGAAAAAGATCTCCTGGGTTGGATAGTCCAACATCGTGTCTGGACAGACATAGGACAGTCGGTAGGGCCTATGTCTTTAGAATATCAGTCATTATCCGGGAGTATGTCTGCGGTTTTGACTTATCTTTTTATGCTCGGTCTCACAGGGGTCGCAGTTGCGGCCATGGGAAAAAACCTTTTCAGATACGCGATTGGTTTTACCATAATATTCTGGGTAGTATTTGGGTGCATGGTTGCCGGCAATTTCGCATACATATCAGCCACTCCCGAGATGCGTGCAGCCCTTGAGATCCCATGGTCGTTAAGTCTGGGGGAAAAAGGTTATGTTGTCGCCATAATTATTGGAATTATTATCAGCAACTTCTTCCCCTCGGGAGCAGAATTCCTCAAGGACTCAGCCAAACCCGAATGGTTCATTAGAACCGGGATAGTAATCCTGGGAGCGGTTATTGGTATAAAGGCCCTTGGCGCGTTTGGTCTCGCAGGTTCAGTAATTTTACGCGCGCTGTTTCTAGCGATTGTAGCCCAATTAATCTACTGGCCGATAATCTATTACTTCTCAAGACGATTCTTCCACTTAACTCGTGAATGGGCGGTACCTCTCGCCTTTGGTTGTTCAACATCCGGAGTCTCCGCTGTCATTGCTTCAGGAGGAGCTATTCGAACTAGCCCCCAAGTGATGACACTGGTGTCCACTGTTATCATCATATTCACGGTTGTTGAGATTCAGATTCTACCGTGGTTTACCCAGGCGTTCCTCTACAAAGAACCTGTGGTGGCGGGGGCCTGGATAGGTCTTTCCATCAAGACCGACGGAGGCGTTATTGGCGCTGGAGCGGTAAGCGATTCTCTCATCAGAGCCAAAGCGCTAGCCAGTCTCGGAATCAGGTGGGAAGACGGCTGGACACTAATGACCGCTACGACAATCAGGGTCTTTATCGATGGGTTCCTGGGAGTTTGGATTTTTATCTTGGCAATCATCTGGGCAGCTTTCCGTTTAAACGGAGAAAAGGCTAGTAAGGTAAGCAAAGTAACTCCCAGAGAGATCTGGGAACGATTTCCAAAATTTATAATAGGTTTCTCTTTGACTTTCCTTATTATTGTTGCAATCGGCTTGACCAATCCACACATGGTCAAGGGTGCTGAAACAGGGGCCGGTCATGCCAATGCGGTGAGAACTCTATTCTTTAGTCTCTGTTTCTTCTCTGTCGGTTTGTCCGCCGACTTTCGAAAGCTGTGGGTCAAGGGCATTGGTCGCATCATGGCCATCTACGCGTTCTGCGTATTCGGTTTCATAATGTGGATAGGATTACTGGTTTGCTGGCTTTTCTACCATGGTGTCGTGCCGCCTGAGATAGTTAAATCATAATGTTTCGGAGATACTCCGAGAAGACTTTAGATACGGACCCAACGTTATTGCTTAGCGTGCTACGCTTGACAGTCCAGATATATGTCCTTTAGGATGACAGCATGGCGACAAAGATTTTCACGCCCGAAATTTGCTAACGATTCGTCTTCCGTGATTGAGGGGTAATAAAACAATGGCGACTAATTACACGATTCACCCTTTGGCTGTTGGTTTTAATGAAACCGATCAAGGAATATTAACTTACCAGCGATTTTATGGAAAACGCATAATATTACCCATTTATGTCTTTGCAATAATGGGGGGCCCCAAGAAAATACTTGTTGATACTGGTGTCGAAGAATTTATGGCGCCGGATGATCTGGAGGAAAGGACAGGCTTTCCAGTGCTACCATTCGAAGAAGCTCTGGAGACAATTGGCTGGAAACCTGAAGATATCGATATAGTTATTCACACGCATTTGCATAATGACCATTGCGAAAATGATTCACTGTGTTCCAACGCTGAATTCTATGTCCAGAAGGCTGAACTGGATTTCTTCATGAATCCGCACCCTATTGATCATAGATATTATTCTGATGTCCTGGACGGGGTAAATCTTAAAGTGATCGAAGGCGACACAGAAATTGTAGATGGTATAAATGTAATCCTTACGCCGGGCCATACAGCCGGCGGGCAGTCGGTAGTCATTCAAACATCAGCCGGAAAAGCTATCATTACAGGCTTGTGCTGCAATTCCGAAAATTTTCCTCCCGGCGGCGGCATAATAGTCCCGGGCGTATTGCTGGACGCAATCCAGGCGTATGACAGTATGAACCGTATAAAGGATGAAGCTGACATCATAATACCAGTCCATGATCTGGCTGTTGGCAAAATGAAGAAAATTCCCGCATAGATCAAAACAACGGGGAACGTTCTTTCCTCTTCGTAATCTTTACTTCCTTCGGGTCTGATGTGGGGTAACCAGATTGACTGATATGTCAACAAATCTATGAACGAAACGCCCGATCCATCAAATCTGAAAAAATGATTCTTCAAAGTCCGGATTGTTCACATATTTTTTCATAAAAACAGCCGGAAACTTGTCTAGATTCATTAATATGTCAGGCTTAATTTCTATTCCACTCTTGTTCAAAGCTTCAATTATCTTTTCCGGCGCCGGAGGACATGTCTTCACAAAGATCGCGTCTTTGAGTTCCGGGTTATTCTTGTTGGCCTCAAAAAGACACTTTCCAATCATTATGGACTTCTTGCCCGGGGTTGGTTTCATCAATTTCCCGGTCAGCACCTCAACATTTGCCCACGGAGACCCCTTCCATGCCATAGAGATGGAGGTCAATATCGCTCCAGTTAATAAAGAGCAATAAGTACAGAGGCTTGAGTCATATTTTGGATATGAGATTCCGCTAATACCCATTTTTTCCATTGGCATGGGAAGACTGTTGTCCTCGTTGTAAGGAAATGTGTAGTCATGAAAGGACGCCACAGATTCAACATCCAGGCCTACGGTTTGTATATCCGACATGTCCATGGGTTTTGAGTAAAATTCGGCGGCGTGCCTAAGATGAGGTACCTGTTCCGGGGCATACCCCAGGACCTTTGCCCCAACGAAATCTGCCGACAAGACATCCCAGGAAGCTATAAGGAGGTTGGTCCTCCGTGCCTTTCCATCAAACCCAGGACCTCTTTCATTTGAATATATTCCATCAATCACTGTTAGCATTCGGGGAAATTTCTGAATGAGTCTGGAGACATAGAAGTGCAAATCTCTGTTGCCATCCACATTGTGGCATTTCTTGCGCGAGTTAATATCTATGGTCCCTTTAAGATTCTTGACTCCAAGACTAACCACAGTCTGAGCGTGTGTTTTCAATACAGGCAAATTTATTACGACATCGCTGTTGACAATATCTGTGTTGAAATTCAGAGTTACGCCATCGCCCAGATCGATTTTCTCAAATGGACGTTCAAAAACTTTCACACATTTTATTCCGTATTCTTTTTCAAGTCTCCTGTATCCCAGATACCGGTACGCGTCCTCCTGAGTTTCCCTGTCCTTGGGATCAAGGACTACTGTTCCTTCACCCAGAGTTATGTCATCTATTCCATATTCTTTGAGTAGCCTGACGACATCTTCAACAACCCTGGACGTTGTTATTACGCCCCACTTCGGGAAAGAAACAGATCGACTCCAGAAAACGATATTGGGTTTGATAAAAATCCTCGAGGATTTTGCAATCTGGTCTAAGCCTCCGGCGAGTTCAATGACTTCTCGAACAGAATCAACAGGAGCGTCGTACCTGGCCACTCCTACAACATTCATCCCCATAAAAAACTCCTTATGAACAAATAGTTCCGCTACGCCAAATTCTCTGAATTCTAGTCCGAAAAAAATCTGTCGTCAAAATTCGCAGTCAACCCGTCCTCTTCAGAAAGCCTTTCTATCAAACCATAGGTCTTAATTAATTCGTAAAGGAAAAAATATTTCATCGTCATTATCTTGCCGATATAAAAATCCTGGTCAGATTGGCTCAACTCCCTCTCTAGTTGCTTCGAAGCCGCAATCCCCTGTTTCAGCCACTGCCAGGCCACTGCAATTATCCCGAACAATTCAAGATATAGAGTTGAATCCTCGAGGTAATCCTCGTTGTGCCCTGAAGATGCGAGCATCATTAATCCGTAGGTTACTTCTCGCAAGGCGTTGATTTCATGCTGAAGTTCTTCGGCGTATGGTTTAAGATCAGGTATTTCGTATGCTACACTTATTGTAGAGCAAACTTCTTCCAGAAAAAGCATGAATGCTTTGCTGTCATGCATCACGACCTTTCGGCCCAGCAGATCAATCCCCTGTATGCCGGTGGATCCTTCGTGAATCGGATGAATACGAATGTCCCTGTAAAACTGTTCCAGCGGAAATTCGTCGCAATATCCGTATCCACCCAGACACTGTAACGCCTGACTGACTGACATAACCCCCATTTCCGAAGGATATGTCTTTGCCACAGGCGTCAATAGATCCGCCAAAAACGCAAATTTCTGTCTTTGGTCTCCCGTAGTCACTTTGGCCATGTCCAAATAAAGACAGCACTGCAAAACAAGAGACAATGATCCTTCGATAATTGAACGCTGAAACAGGAGCATTCTTCGCACGTCACTGTGATCAATTATACGGATTGGCTCTGAATCGGGATCCTTGTCTAAAAGCCTGCGCCCCTGTTTTCTTTCTCTGGTATACTCCAATGCGGCATAATAGGCTGCTGAGGCTATAGCCGCTGCGCCAATTCCAACCTCAAGCCGAGCTTCGTTCATCATCTGAAACATGTATGAGAGGCCCTTGTTAACCTCGCCGACCAGGTATCCGTGGCAGTCATTGTTCTCGCCCATGCTCAACTGGACGATCGGGGCGCCCCTGTAACCCAGTTTATGATACAGGGCCGAAACATTAACGTCGTTTGGAGAGAGATTACCGGATTCATCCCGGCGTTTCTTGGGTACCACAAAAAGTGACACCCCTTTGACACCCGCCGGGGCGCCCTTGACACGAGCCAGCATAAGGTGAACAACGTTTTCGACCGCATCATGGTCGCCTGCTGAAATGAATATCTTTTGGCCTTTGATAAGAAAATGGTTTTCGTCAGTTGGGATAGCCTGAGTCTGAATATCCCCAAGATAACTACCTGCTTGAGGCTCAGTGAGGGCCATTGTCCCCTGCCATTTTCCAGAAAATATGTTCGGAATGAATTCCCGCTTCAGTTGCTCTGAGCCGAACGACTCAATCAAATGACCAGCTCCGTACATCAATAGTGGATAAACGGAAGCCGAGTAATTGGCCGCTCCAAATATAAAATGGCATGCCGAAGAAACGCAGAAAGGCAATTGCTGGCCATCAGCGTCACAAGAAGCGTTTGCCGCTATCCAGCCACCTTTTCCGCATTCCTGGAGAAATTCTTTGACCACCGGGTGTACATGAACAACCCCGTTCTCAAAAGTCGGCGGTTTTTTGTCCATTTCCTGCAGGCTGGGCTGAAGCAGGTTCTTGCCGATCTTGTATGCCGTATCCAATGCAAGATCAAAAGTTTCTGTGGAGTGATCAGAATAGTAATCAAACCGCGTCAGGTTTTCTATGTTCAGAACTTCGTGCAGCAAGAACTTCAAGTTCCGTATACTGACAAATTTATCTGTCATGTTGCGTCCTTTCAATCTTGATAATGGAGCTTAATGAAAGATATGGAATTCTGTCCACTGAAAAAATTGCTATTCCTCAAAAATACTGAATTCAAGTGAACAAAGCTACCCAAATCACCACAAAGCATTGAAGGTTTGCGCTAGACTACATTAAATCAAATTTTAATTTTATGGGGATTTATTCAAAGGCCATGATGGAATATAATTTGGTGATGTATGCGCAGAGTGGCCTCGGGACCATATTGGTCCCGAGAACCCAAGCTATTGACCTGGTCGGGGGTTACATTCCCTTGGTGAGTTTGTCCCAGATAGAAATTATATCAGTTTTTGCGCTATCTTTTTTTTCGTCTATTTTCTTGGTCAGGGCTGACATTTGTTCGGATAAGGCCTTCACTTTTTCTGAAACTTCCTTCCCTCCTCTTTCCGTAAGGGATTTTATGGCCTCACTCGCCTCCGTGACGTAATTCTTGGCTCCACTCCATTCTTTGTTTTCGATACTCTTGAGAGCCTCCCACACATACGACCGTGCTCTCACGACTGGAGCGTCCCATTCATCATATTCGAAAATGACGAGCCTGTTCTGTATATCGGCAAGCGATTGGTTTGCCGCTTCAGCGTCTTTGGCTTCCAAAGCCTTAGCCGCCTTCAGAAGATCCTGTTTTGTTTCCCCGACATCAAGTGACACTTTGGTGAAAACAAAGTCTATGTCCACTGGGATAGAGGAGGTCTTTGCCGATGCCTGCGCTGCGGATTCCTTTTTGGCCTGTTTAATGGGCTGAAGCACGTACTCTGATTGATCAAGTTCAGCAAAAATAGGGACTACCAGTTGCTCCACGACACGTTTATCCTCATAAGTAATGTCTCCGGATTTTATTTTGGCTACAACCTCATAGGTCGGCGCGGCGTTCTCAATTATCTTGACCAGTAACAAGCTTTTTTCTACCTGCGCCTTTGCAGCGTCAAGATCCTTCTTTCTGATATCGAGTCTGGCCAAATGCACATGAGTCAGGACTCGACCGGCAGCTTCAGACAAGGCCCGGAATTCATTGTCCGTAAGTTTTTTCTTCGGCGTAACCTTGATGTCGGAAGTAATGGTTTCATCAGCAAAAGCCTGGTCAACGCCAAGAATGCCGTAACACAGGACACTTGCGCAAATCAGCGGGATGTAAAGCCAAAGCCTTCTTGATGTCATAAAGTTGTCCCCTTTCATAACTATTTGATTTTATAAACATACTCTACAGAAACTGGATAGGCGTCATTCATACCTATCTTTTTTAATGACAAGTCAAATGGTATTAGGTTCTCACTGAGTTACTTCAGGTTGATGACTTGAAAAACTTTCTTGCTACGTGACGCGCAATTGCGGGCGCAGAAGTGAATCCCGGGCTGTCGATTCCGACAAGGTGTACAATATTCGCTGATAACCTGTCCCTGGAAATATAAAAGTCAGGATAACCATCGAGCCTGGCCTGTATGCCTCCAAAATTTGGAGTCAGGTCAATCGCGTTCAGACCAGGAAAGAAACCGGTGTCATGCACAAAGCTCTCAGGTTCAGGCATAGGCGTCTGTAAGTCGTCATCACTATGTACGACCGTTAACCTGGGACCTACCATCACGGTATCGCCGATGACGTATTGACCGTCAATGATGTCAAACATCGGAGTCAAATGAACGCCAACGGTGCTCTGAAAACCGAATGGAGTTTTAACCGTCCTGGGTGTTGGATAAATGTTTGTTCCCCTCAAGTGCAAATCGTGCCGCGCTTTTCGATTGAACTTCATCGAATCTCCGCGAATGAATGCTGTTTTCAGTGGAAAATCTTTGTCCACCATTTTGGCCAACGACACAGCTTTAACACCCCCGGCGTTAATGATCCTTTGAGTTTCCACCCACTCCTCGGAACCATCCCGATAGCGTATCCTGATGCTTAATTTTCCCTGTTTGGCATCTATGGCCATAACTTCGGTCCCTGTCATGAACTGTACACCCTGACTGGAGGCCAGAAAATATACCTGACGAAGCAGAGAGGTGGGTTCAAAGACTCCGGATGATGGAATAAAGAGCGCTGATCTTGCATCAACATTCGGTTCTATTTTTCTGACCTCTGCGGCTGTTATCTTTCTTACGTCAGGAACATTGTTCTGGAAAGCCCGCCTTTCATACAGGTCAAGTTCCCTATCTTCCTCCTCAGTTAGCGCTACCATCAGTTTGCCAACTTTAATGAACGGCAGGGAATATTGCTCACAGAAATCCCCCCACAGCCGGTTTCCTTCGACACACAGTCTTGCCTTCAGAGGGCGAGTGTCGGGATCATAATTGATCCCCGCATGATTGACCCCCGAGTTACGCGATGACTGGTTTTCTCCTGTTGTGACGCCAGGGTTTTTTTCAAAAAGAAAGATGTCTTTTTCACTCCTGGAGAGTTCCAGGGCCAACCAGCAGCCGACTATTCCGCCACCGAT
Source organism: Desulfomonile tiedjei (assembly GCA_020718965.1). Taxonomy (GTDB): domain Bacteria; phylum Desulfobacterota; class Desulfomonilia; order Desulfomonilales; family Desulfomonilaceae; genus CAJBEZ01. The sequence continues at coordinate 171 of DYRE01000036.1, read as the reverse complement.
TATTGCTATGTTTATTTTCTCAGACAACAAAAACCTCGCAGTTCAGCAAGTCATGGATCTAATATGCGCCATCACGGCACATTCTCTGATTAGTTTACAGAAAATCGCCATCCTTGCCTTTCAGCATGAATACCGAAATCCCCTAACCAGCTCATAGATGCTGAGTCCATT
>DYRE01000356.1 GCA_020718965.1 Desulfomonile tiedjei | reverse complement strand
GTAAACTTTCCGTGTCTGAAATGCATACAGGACAATGGAATAGATATGCCGGTCAAGGCGCTCAACAGCAACGACGCTCCACCAGAAGAAACAAGGCCGGACCCCTTGGGAAAAGCGTCTGAAATTCTTGGTTTTGAGCCATCTAGAGATTCGGACATTCAAAAACTCATCGATGAATATGAGGCCCTTTTTATCAAATCAGGACGGCGTCACGGTAAAGGCGTAGAGTTTACAGATTTGCTGGACAAAATAGAAACGTCCATTGTCCGGGAATATCAGATTCGAGATAGACAGACGAATGCTCCCTTCTGTCCCTTGCGGCTTGTGGAGGATATACCGGTTGATTCTGACGTAAGCGCTCATTTCGGGGTCGAAACCTTCAGACTTCCATCACGAACTGAATGTAAAGATTCAGGCCTATTTTCAGATTATATCAACAAACTTGATGAACACGCTGAAGTTGCGCACAATCTGGAAATGACCGCATCCGCCGCATCCCTGACCTATTTCAAGACTACATGCGAATTACGTGAATCGTGGTCTCGTCGGATTGACGGTTTAGTTGATACTCTGCATAAGGATCGAGATGAGACTGAAATGGAAAAGACAATCTGGATTACGCCCAAAGCAATGGATGAGGATGAGGGAAGGGTCGTTCATAAAGCCGTTTTCTCGGTTCAGAAATTCCTGGCCTCATTCCCGAGGATTCCGGCCCTGGTAATTGCCGCTGCAGTCGCAGTTGTCCTTGTGGTCATACTGGTTGTGCCCTGGGGAGGCAAATCTCCGGTTGTGGGTTTGAGTGGTGAGGCCTGGTATGAATCCGGCTCTACTACATCATTTCTCAAAGACCCAAAACTCATTCCCCCAGAAGTAGAAACCAAAACCCCGAAAGTTTCGGAACCGAAGGTTGCGACTATCCTCTATTTCAAGGACCTTGTCGAACCACCAAAGCAGGAGTGGATCAACCAACTGTATGCGGATCTTAAACCCGGTGAAAATCTTAGGAAAAGCTTCTATTTCATTTCACCTCGAGACATAGAAGAGGCCGTCAAAAGTGGCGCCATAAAAACAGATTCCAGAGACAAAATGCTCGACAGCCTGAGAAGGAAACTCGGGGTATCCAACGCTATAATCATCAAAGTTATCAAAGTAAGTGAGGGATTCAGGTTGGAAGGTGAGTTTATAAACCTTGAAGATGGACAGATCCACCGCAGTAAGTCTGACAATTCTTTTGATGATGCGGCTATAGGGGTAGAACTGCAGAATATCCTGAGCAGACTTTTGAGCAAGGGCTGAGTCGCTTGTTCAACCTGTCAACTTTCCACGGTAGTCTTGACTGATTAAAAAGACCTCCGATTACGAAGCCTCCAATTACCTCACTACTAAATTGCATTGCGCTAGGGTTTAGCAAATGAATCTTTTGATAATCGGTAATCCAATAGCTGGACGGGGATATTCAAAGCAACGTATGATCGACTTGGCCAGCCTATTGAAACAGAACGGTCACCACCTGGAAATTTTTTTTTCTGAAAAACCGGGGGACGTTTCAAGATGCGCTGCGCGTGCTGATAATGATTTCGAAAGAATAGTGGTAGTTGGTGGAGATGGGACGCTTAACGAGGCATTGAATGGACTTGTAGATCCCTCAGCGGTACCCATTGTTCATGCGCCTTCAGGTACGGCCAACATGCTTGCAAGGGAACTCGGTATTCCAAGCAGGATTTCAGATGTGGCGAATCTTGTGGAAAGTGGGGTTATAAAATTTATTGACATGGGAGTGGCTTCAGGAAGGCGTTTTCTCCTGGTAGCAGGCGTTGGTTTCGATTCATTTGTCACCATGTATGTTAGGCAGACGCGCTCCCGGACCCTCGGATATCGTGGCTATGTTAAACCCATACTAAAGGCTGGTCATGCCTATCATCCGATCAATCTGGACATATGGGCAGACGGGCAGGGGCCGATTCCCGGCCAGATGGTCATGGTTCTCAAGACTCGGTATTATGGTGGTGTTTTCATTTTCGCTGACGATGCAAGGCTTGACTCAGGTTTTCTGCATGTTCGGATCTTCCCTCGAGGCACAAGATCAGCGATCCTCAAATACGGAATAATGGGTCTGGCAAGAAAAACTTCTTTTCTGAAAGATGTGGTTTCCCTGAAGGTAAAGAAATTGAGAATTGAGGCCAAAGCCCCTGCGCCGCTTCAACTTGATGGTGATCATGCTGGTTGGACTCCTGTGGAGATAGAAATTCGGCCAGGCGTTGTTCCATTTGTGGTCCCAGCGGGAAGCTGAGATCTTTTCATTCCATGACCAGTATCCAATGAGACTAGAAGGTACAGTTTCTTTTTCTCAACGAGTCAAAAATCTGCTCTGCACGTTCAGCGTTTGTTTCAACCCAAATTAGCAATTCACCTTTTTCAAAAACACAACCGAATTCCCTAGAAAAAATGAAAACATCAAAACTTGCGCCATTCCGACAGAAGTATAGAGAATCGCTAGAGATATAGTGGCGCATGTGTTGAAGTTGTTTCGCATGAACCGGACAGGTATTGGT
>DYRE01000355.1 GCA_020718965.1 Desulfomonile tiedjei | reverse complement strand
GTTTACTTCGTAAAATGTATCGGTAAAATGAGCGACACCTGTCTCAAACAACGGTGAATCATCGCCATAGTCCGCCCATTTGGCATGTACCTGGTAGCTGAACTGCCTGTCTTTGGAGAATATGGAGTACGCCACAAAATATGGCGCCAACATACAGTAAAGAGCTCCCGCCGAACCTAGCGAATCGAAAAGGTTTAACACATGCGCCCCGGAGAGGCTGTTCATAATGTGGTCTGCAAAATGACAGAGCACCTTGTTGGAAAGCGTATTCACAAAATCAAACCAATCCCTGTCAATGTTGTCGATATTTAAACAACCTTTCTTCAGCATTTCCGAAAGCTTCGGATCTTCCCACAACAACTGGTCCGCTTCACTCTTCAGAATATCCACAACATTTTTAGCGCCGTTTTGCGACTTGCCATTTTTATGTCTATGATTCCAGAGATGGCCCATTCTTGCCAGAAAGCGTGGTTGCTGATTCCTTGACGGATAAAGGAATCTGTCCAGTAGGCAGAAAATGATGTCATTGTGTACAAATTTGTCCAAATCAAACTTTTGACCATAAAATTGATAGGCGATGCTGTAAATCGTGTGAGCCAGAGAAGTCGGAGTGGACTTGGGGCCGTGAACGCGGCTCAAACCCTGTCCTATTCCATTGAAAAACGATGTCAGATCTGACGCGGTTTCGACCTCTGTGTGGCAACGGGCCAGTGTATGTGAACCGTGATCGTCTGAACCGCCGATCAGATTTTTTCGCCAGGGGGCTTCGTCCAAAGGAATAATGTTATGTTTGACGGACAGTTGGCCGATAGTTTCTGAATTTAGCGCCGAGGCTATGAAACTGAGACACTGGTTTTGTTCTTCACTTCTGGCGCCATTCAATTCCAGGTTTTTGAAAAGGAGCAGCCCCTTTTCAAAGTTCTCAACCGTTAGTCTTGAATTGACGGCAAACAGGGGGTGGGCCCACGCGTGAAAAATATGTTTCTGATTTAGATAGGCTACCAACTGATAGACGTTTTCCCTGAGATGTTGAATAGTCTCGTGGCGCTTTTCGGTTATGTTGTATACGAGCACATGCAATTTGCAACCGTCTTCAGGAAAATATGTGGTAACCTCCTCACTGGTGAAAGTTCCCATCAGTCCCTCAATTTCCTGGCAACCTTCAATTGTGTTGTGGTCGGTTATCGTAACGAGAGACATGCCTTTTTTTCTGGCCTGCTCGTATATGAACAACGGTTCAGTGAAGCTTTCCGGAGCCCCTACTTTTTGGAGTATCCATTCTGATGGCCGTTTTGAATACTTCGAATGAACGTGTAAGTCGACCTTCATTTTTGCTTGACCTCTCCTGATATTTTGAGGCGAATGACGATGCGCATCTATTCGACAAGAATTGATTCGCCGGCTTTGACTGTTTCGCCCTCAGCGACTCTTATCTTCGTGTCGGGTAAGTCCGGTAGAATGAGATCTACTTGAGATCCTATTCGTATCATGCCAAAAATATCACCTTTGTTGAGCTTTCCGTTTTCCGAAACATAAGAATCAATTCCACTGACGTGCCCTCCCGCTATCTGGACTGCATAGACGGAAACCGGCTTTCCTTTGAATTGCCCTGTTATCCTGGTGACTGATCTTTCGTTCTCAATAATGTGCCGACTGTTCCAATAATATGGAGGGAGCCCAAGAAGTGTTCTAAAATGCATCGACCTCATGTCCAGGTTTCTTGTTTTTGCCGGATAGTGCCGGACAAACCCAACCGAACCATCAATCGGCGATCGGTTGTAGTGGACATCAAAAGGACTCATGAAGATTCCTATCAATGTCTTGGGTTCGGTCAATTCCTCTTTCACAATGTCGGATATTCTGGCCGAAATACCCTTTTTGATAACAAGAACATCTTCCCCGGGTCGAATCTTCTTAATATAAACAACAGTTCCGTCAGCGGGGCTTACTATGTTTTCACCCGCTGGAATAATCCTTTCCGGGTTCCTGAAAAACCAGACATACCTCCAGAAAATGAAAGCGCCGGCTAGAATGAATATCACCGCCAGTCCAGATAAAATCACTGTTGTAGCTCTTTCCATGCCGTTGGCTCCAAAACTCGAATCAACGCTACTCCTGAAGAAAATGGAAAATCTATGATCTGAAAAGCCTTTTCATTCTTTTCCAGGATCTTGAGCCATCTTTTAACTCCGGCGTGACGCAGCATTTCCCTGATGTAGATGTTTGAATCGTGCAAAAAGATGTAGGTGTTGGTCTTGGACCTCTTCAGAACCTCCAGGAAATCATGCCTCACGTGATTGAAATCATGGGCGCCGTCGATAAATGCCACATCTATTCCAGAAAGTTTCGTGGCCTCATAATTATTAAAAAAATCTTCGCTCGTCTGCCTGTAATGAGTCACGATATGACTCACGCTGAACCGCTCAAAATGGCTTTGAACAGATTCCGAGTCATTCCAGGAGCCTCTGCCGCCAACAGTTTTGAAAGGACCGTCTTTCAGAAGCGAGTAAGACGGGTCAACAAAAGTCAACGACCCAAAACCATTGTCTCTTATGCCC
>DYRE01000354.1 GCA_020718965.1 Desulfomonile tiedjei | reverse complement strand
AGAGGTTTTTCTCGAAGGGATGGGCGACAACGCTGCTGGTGTGAGAATTTCAAAGACCAAAGCCGACAAGATCAAGATATGGGATGAAATAGCCGAGATTTGTGAAACTGAAAAGACAATCGAAGGCAAAGTAGTCGCTAGAGTCAAAGGTGGCATGCAGGTCGATATTGGTGTTCCGGCGTTCCTTCCAGGCTCGCAGATTGATCTCAAGCCCGTACGAAATTTTGACAAATACATCGGGGAAACTTTCGAATTCAATGTCCTGAAATACAATCGGAAGCGCGGAAATATTGTTCTTTCCCGAAGACCGCTACTCGACAAAACGAGGGACCAGCGTAAGGACTTCATCTCAAACGCTCTTGAAAGTGGAGAGATATTCCGGGGACAAGTCAAGAATATTACCGATTATGGCGCCTTTGTTGATCTGGGCGGAATCGATGGCCTGCTCCACATCACAGATATGTCCTGGGGTAGGATCAACCATCCTTCCGACATGATCAAAGTGGGAGATGAGATCTCGGTTAAAGTCCTTAAATTTGATGAGGACAAGGAGCGTGTTTCTCTTGGCCTCAAGCAGCTTACCCCAGACCCATGGGAAACTGCTGATCAGAAATATCCTGTTGAATCTAAATGGATCGGTAAGGTTGTCAGTATCACGGACTACGGTATTTTTGTTGAGTTGGAAACCGGCGTCGAGGGCCTTGTCCACGTTTCAGAGATGGCCTGGACAAAAAAGCCCAGGCATCCATCCAAAATGGTCCATATCGGTGAAGAAGTTGAAGTAATGGTCCTCAACGTAGATAGGGATCAAAAGCGCATTTCACTTGGCATGAAGCAGCTACGTTCCAATCCCTGGGATGTGATCGCCGATCGTTATCCCGAAGGCACAAAGATCGAAGGCAAGATCAGAAACGTTACTGATTTTGGCATCTTTGTGGGAATTGATGAAGGAATTGACGGCCTCGTCCATATTTCTGACATTTCCTGGACACAACGTATAAAACACCCCGGCGATTTTTACAAAAAGGGGCAAACCGTTCAGGCCGTTGTGCTGAATATTGACAAGGAAAACGAAAGGTTTTCTCTTGGCATTAAGCAAATGGCGGAAGACCCCTGGGAGACAGTACCCGAGCGATACCCCCCAGGAGCGAAAGTCAATGGCAAGGTGTCCTCAATCACTGATTTTGGAGTTTTCCTTGAGATAGAAGAGGGCATAGAGGGCATGATTCATGTTTCTGAGCTGTCGAAAGACAGGGTCAGTTCCCCTCATGATTTCACGAAAGAAGGCGCGGAACTGTCTGCGGTGGTACTAAAGGTCAACAAGAAAGACAAGAAGATTGCGCTTTCAATCAAGAGCCTTGAGAAGACTCAGGATTATGAGCAAAAAAGCTATACCGGCAGCCAGGATGTGGTTGCTTCGAATTTGGGCGATTTGCTCAAGGAAAACCTTGGAGCTTCGCTGGGTAAAGAATAAACACCGGCGAACTGTAAAGCCGCGAATAAATTTTCCCTAGATTCTAGACCAACTAATGTTGGCGGCCAGAAACGTGTAGCGCTTTGACACGTCCGGTCGCCAACATCTGCTAACCGAAACACAGCTAGTCCAACCAGCGCAAATATCTGCTATCGCCACTCGTTTCCCGGGCATCCAGTTAAACCCATCGACAGATATCTACGTACAGCTTCAATGGCCTGCTCTCGATTGTTGACATTTCCCAGACTCTGCTCTGTGACTATCCACCTCAATGTTGACCCGAGGTTCGGTCCTTGCTTGAGACCAAACTCCAGCATAAGCTCCGTGCCGTTGAGTAAGGGTCTAACTGGAGTCCTTTCCAGCTCTATCAGTGTCTCCAGAACCTGCCTCGCCCTTACGACAGACCTTTTACAATCAACGGCGCTCCTGGCTGGTCCCCTTGACGCGGATAAATCGGCAAGATGCAAAAGGACTAGCCCGATGGCGTCAAGACCAAAAGTCTGGCAAAACCGCAAAATAGAACGCTGGGAAATGTCTTCCGAAGAAAGAATCGATGTTCGCATGTGGCCTTCAACCAACGAGGATAATACGGAACTTTCTCTGGAAGCCAGTTTGAAGCGGACTCCAACCTGCGATGCGATAGTCCCCGATATTTTTTCGTGGCGAAGAAATCTGCGATGGCCAAGGGTATCAATGCTCAAAGACGCTGGCTTACCGGAGTCATGTAAAAGAACGGCCAACTTGAGTAACCACATTCTTTGCCTGCCAGGTACTAGCTGATCAGAAAGATAATCAAGCACAGACCCCGACAAATCTCCAAAATATTGAGGCAAGGCAATAAAAAGCGATTCCAGATTTTCCAGGGCCAGCAGAGTATGGCCCCAGACGTCAAGATGATGGAAGCGGTTTTGCTCAAACCCTACACACGGAACAAGCTGTGGAAACATACTCCAAAACAATCCAGATTCGGCCATCTCAGCAACTATATGGTGACTGTTCCCCGAAGACAGAATTTCAGCGAGTTCATCCCTTACACGTTCACCTGAAACAGATCGAATCCTGTGCGCGGTGTCTCTGATTTTCATG
>DYRE01000353.1 GCA_020718965.1 Desulfomonile tiedjei | reverse complement strand
AGGGCCCGGCCCAGAAATAATTTAGCCTTTTCCTGACCGGTAAGATGGGAAAAGGGGGTAGTTTGGCTTTTTTGCGAGCTCATCCTCTTCCCTGTTCTCTCTTTGAAATGTTTTTCGGACTAAAAGAAAATGAGCGCGGTTATATTTTTAAGTCCGCTGGCCACATAAAATATGGGCCATGCTCATTTTCACGAGACTGACCGCTAGCAGCCTTACCTTGAAGTGTGAGGACTAATTTATCCTCTTGTTTCTCAAGATGACCAGCAGCAACAAGTCTTTGATCTAATTCCTTTTTCGTTATACCAAGCTCTTTAGCAAGCTTGGAAGTAGTTAACAGGTTGTCCGTTGGCTTTATAGGCTCCTCAGAGGGATGTAGCCATTCATATCCCTTACTCTGGATGACTTTTGCCTTTACTGTTGTTCCCTTTTTCGTTTTCCAATCAAATCCAACCGGACCATTACCAAAACTTCTCCCTGGCTCGTTATCAATATAAAAGGTCTCCTTTAAGCCTGCAGCAGGTGGATCAGTTGTTATTTTTTGCATAGGAGACCGCCAATCCGGATGCAAAATGCTTCCTGCTACAGGAAACACTTCTTCAATTTTTACTAAAATATCCTTTATCTTAGGCATTAAACACCTCCCATTATTCTTTGATTGTAAAAAATTCAATAGAGAAATAAGTGGACCAGAACGATTCACGATCACATGTTAAATGATTTCTTGCAGCTCAAAAGAGACCCTGTATTTTATCAACTTCACCTGTGGCAACCCCCTCACTGCATAGACAACTCTCTGCTCAAAGTCTGAGGCAACCAATATGCCTCTTGTTTGAATATGCTCGGTAGAACTTGACGCTATACAACCCATATAGCCCAACAATTGACCCAATGCGCTATCTTTTGCCTTACCAGCTTTAAGTTCAATGACCACTCTGTTTCCTTGCCCATCTTTCGCGAGTAAATCTATTCGTCCTGCATCCGTTTGATATTCAATGCCGTTCTCAACTAAAACAAGACCAGCTTCAACCTCATTGACCCGTGTTGCGAGATAACGGTGTAAATCCCGCTCAAGAGATAAACTTGCATCTATGGTTTCTTGAATTTCATTCTCGGTTTCATCAGAACTGTCATTGAATTTCACATCTGCATCGAAACCTGGAACAGAAATTTCACCTCTTTTTATCTTCGATTTATACCAAGAATAGTGAGTTTTCTGCCATTTACTTGCAGGAAAATATTTCAGAACAAGTGGTGTAAGTTTTTCATAAGAGGGAAACATCCCCTCATTCATGCAAGTCTCGACAACCAATTCCTTGATTGTGTTGTATTCATTCATTTTTTCAATATAATTTAACTGGTTACGACCTGCCTAAAGCATCAATGCTCACGGAGATTTCAGTTTATTTTTTCAACAAACTCTCAAAATTCATCTGGGCCGATGACCTCGACGCCGATCGCCGTTTAACTGGAGTTTCTACAACCTCTTCTTCCAGTGACTCGAGAGGCCCAAGATAGAGATAACGCTCCAGTACCCGCTGATACTCACTCCACTGCAGGCCCGGTTGCTTGATCTTCAGACGTAGCTGTTCCATCAGGTTCATCTTCGCATCCATGTCGTCAATCCAGCTCAGTAGGAAGGCTTCTACCGTCATCGGAACCACCGGGGAGCCAAAGTCCTGGCGGCCGTGATGGCTGAGAATTAGGTGCTGCAGACGGGTCAACAGCTCTGGCGGAAAATCATCTATCTGCGCCGCAGCCGCGGCCACCATCTCACTGCCCATCACCAGATGGCCTTTCAGCCGACCCTGTTCAGTATAATCAATGGCCGCCATCACCATGGCCAGTTCTTCAATTTTGCCAATATCATGGAGCAGGGCCCCGGCCAGCAGCAACGACCTGTCTACTCCGGGATAATGGCCAGCCAGCAGATTGGCCACTTTCGCCACCGACAGGGAATGCTCCAGCAATCCACCCAGATATGCATGGTGGATGCCCTTGGCGGCCGGAGCCTCCTGAAAACGCGGCCAGAAAGATTCTTTGCTGAAAAAGCGGTTCAGCAGTTTTTTCAGGAATGGATCTGCAACCTTGACCACCAGGGCCTGCAACTCGGCGGCCATAGCCTCCCGATCCCCCTTGGCAACCGGGACAAAATCTGCCAGATCCACTGCGCTGCGGTCCACTGCACGGGCAGCATCAATGCGAAGCTGGGGTTTGCCCTGATAAACCTGCACCTGCCCGCTCAAATGGACAAAGCCTCCTACCGGGCAGCTCTGCTGAAAGGCCTCAACCTGCTCCCAGACTGGCCCCCCGATCTCACCGCTACGATCCGCCACCTCCAGAATCAGATATGGTTTACCAGCACGGGTCTCGGAAAGCCTCGCCGCCTTGACCACAAAAATGTCGTCGAGCCGATCACCCTCCTTCAGCTGATCGACAAACCGGGTCTTGCGCATGACCTGTTCCTGTTTCCCAGGCACTCACCCCCTCCTACACGTTGAATCGAAAAAGGAGACAATCGCCGTCGGCCACCACATATTCCTTGCCTTCGGAGCGCATCAACCCCT
>DYRE01000352.1 GCA_020718965.1 Desulfomonile tiedjei | reverse complement strand
AACGGATTCCGGCGCATATTTGATTGTGAGCCCTCTTTGTCTTGCCTTCCAGGTCCAGTCAATATCTTCAGAATATTTAAGTGTTTCACTGAATCTTTGAAATTCCCAGGCCGACCGTGATATTGCCGATGACGCCATGGAAAAACAGTGTCTCCAATATTTCTGTTTTGATCCATCCCCATAAGTGTCTTCAGTATCTTTTGCAAAAAGAGGGCGGCAATCGGGACGGGGTATCTGTCTACCAAAAACCGCAGCAATCCTGGTGTCCTGATCGAAACCCGCCAAAAGATTCGCAAGCCAGTTTTTGCCCTGTGGAGTGCAGTCCGAATTAAGAAATACCACAAAATCACCCTGGGACAGCTCCATTCCCAAATTAAGGACTTTCCCCGGCACATAGCTCCCTTTGGGAATGTTGACAATGCGATCCGAATATTTTTTCAACTCTTCGAGCGTGCCATCTTCGGATTGATTGTCCATGCAGATCAATTCAAACGGGAGATCCTGTTCTTTAAGCTTTGCCAATGTCTCCGCAATTATGGGCATGTCGTTATGCGAACGCATGACCACGCAGGGTGTTGCCATGATTATGTCACCTTGTTTTTCAGAATTGGCTATTTTTAACCCCCAAATTTAAAGGACTCTCTGGACTCAGAAATGAGTGTAAACATTAGGGCAAACAGCCCAAATCAATTTATTCAGAAAGACCGCACAGCCTCCTCGGATGTGTTAAAAACGTTGAGGAACCTATGGACCCTGACCAGTTCAAAAAGGTTTCTCACCTGAATCGTCACGTTGGAAATCTTCAACTGACTATCAGAAGAAGCAAGACTATTTACGCAAGAAAGTAGACCCCCAATTCCCGAACTATCGACAAATTTGACTTTACTCATATCCAGAACAATTTTTGCGCCAGGTTTCAAAATCTTTGCCATTTCAGATTTGAAATCGTGGACATTACTAGCGCTCAAGGACTCTACACAGACCTGAACGATTGTAACATCTCCGACTTGCTCGAAGTTAAATTCCATTTCATGCTCTGGAAGCCGCCTTCCGACGATACGCTCAACTTAACAATAAGTGCAAGCGGTTAATTTCAAAAGCTGTTTCCGATATGTTATTTTATCATGTATGAAGCTAAAATCAAATTCTTATTATTTGCAGGCGTTGAAGAGAAGTTACGAAAATTTCCTGTTTAGGGTTTTTTCTCGGGACGCTGCGCTATAATATTAAACACGGCGGTGGTTGCGGCCATGTCGACAATGGTGAACTCCGACATGGGAACCAGTTCATGAGCGTCGATGTAACGCCGCAATATCGGATAGGGATCCATTGTCGCCTTCGACGGAGGATGGCTGTTTTTATCCTCCTGGCTAGCAATGTAGTAGGGTTGATTATTAGGCAGGTGAGCCGCCGCGCCAAATATTGGCAATCCGGGGATAGGTTCTTCCTCTCCGTCATACAAAGATGGAAGATGGAGGGGATCCCTTGGATACCGGTGGCCCAGGCCGGTGATGAATGACATGGATAGCGGGTTGGCTCCGAGTTGGGTGTCCAGATTTGTTAGAGCCGCCTCCCAGTATTTGCGATCTTTGCCCAGTGTCCACGCCTGAAGCAAAAGGAAGGCGTACTGTGAACTCTGGGTGAATTCTCCCCAACCGATCCATTCCGGCACGTCGAGTCGCGCTCCATTCCTGTACGGATTGGAATAGGTAAATTCTATGAGACCATCGGCTTTTTTAATCAGACTCTCTCGAATCTTCTGCTTGATTTTGTTGTCGGCGTTGGGCCAGGATGCCTTCAAATAAGCCCAGTAGGCGCAACGATAGAAATGCCGCCATGCGTTCCATCCCCACGAATGCTCCTTTGTGTTTGTCCACCAGTTTTCAAAATAATCCTTGAACTCCTTTTCCCCTGTGGTTCGGTAAAGTTCGGCAGCGGCCCACAGTCTATTGTCGATATCTTCCAAGTCGCGATATTCACCCGTGGTGTTCCCCTGCGGGTTACGAAAACCTCCTTTGGGAGTTTCCTCCGGGTGTTGTTTCAGAAATTCCCACGCTCTGACCGCTCTCTTCAGGTAAAAACCAGACGCTTCAACGTCGTAGGGCTTCCAGAGCCTGGATGCGCATGCAAAAACCGCAGCGGATATAGCAGTGTCGTGCGTTGTTTTTTCAAAGAAAAGTCGAGGAACATCTTCATCCTGGGGCATCACTTTGACCCACCTCTGTGAAGTCAGCTTGTGGTAGACGCCCCCATCGGCCCCTTGCATTCGAGCTATCCAATCGATCTCCCATCTGGTCTCGTCAAGCAGATCCGGCACACCGTTTCCACTCTCAGGGATATTCCATGTCCCATCGGAGAATTTTGCCGGTTCCATGTCATACCCTGTGAACAGATACCATAAAGCGGCTGCAGCCGTCGGCATGTACTTGCCGTAGTCTCCGGCGTCATGCCAGCCTCCGTGACCGTCCGCTGTTGTTCCAGGTTTTTCTCCACTGTAAAGAGGCGTTTCGGGTAGGGAAGGATGAAAAGCGGCGTCAATTTTACGCCCATTCAGGTCATACTCATGGTCTATAGGACGCGTAAAAC
>DYRE01000351.1 GCA_020718965.1 Desulfomonile tiedjei | reverse complement strand
ACGAGATTGAGGCGGATAGTTCTGAGTTGCACGCTGTTTATTAACGAAGAGATTGGTAGAGGCAGGAGAAGCACACAAAATGATTCATGTGGCTGATATTTATATGGACAGGCTTTAAAAAACCTACCCTCGTGACGACAAGAATCCAGTTGTCACGAGGGTAAGGTGTGCAATAATTGGACCTGTAAAACATTTTGTGTAAATGGCTTTGGTTTCTCTCTTTTCAATAAGCTGGCATTCTGTCGCCAAACAAGATGAAAAAACGGTTCAAGGCAGCCTTCCAGTCCCTGATCGGCATAGTCCATTTCTTGGCAATGTTATTGAGGGCCAGATACAGCAGTTTGAGCATTGACTCGTCGTTCGGAAATGACCCCCGATTCTTGGTCACCTTGCGGAGCGACATGTTCAATGATTCTATTGTGTTCGTTGTATAGATTACCTTGCGTATCTCTGGCGGATAGGCAAAAAACGTGATTATCCGATCCCAGTTTCTGCGCCAGGCTTGACCGATTGAGGGATGTGTTTTGTCCCATTTTTCTTCGAAGTCCGTAAGACACATTTCAGCCTGCTCGGCGGTTGGAGCCTGGTAGATGGTCTTGAGATCCGCAGCCACTTCTTTACGCTGTTTCCATGAAACATACTTCAAAGAATTGCGTACCATATGGACGATACAGAGTTGAACCTGAGCCTGGGGGAATACCGTCTCAATAGCTTCAGGAAACCCCTTCAGGCCGTCAACGCAGGCAATAAAGATATCCTGGACGCCACGGTTTCTCAATTCGGTCACAACCTGCAACCAGAACTTAGCGCCCTCGGTTTCGGCAACCCACATCCCCAGAACCTCTTTCACGCCTTCCATGGTGATGCCGATAGCCAGGTAGACGGCCTTGTTCAAAACGTGTCCCGTTGCCCTCCCCTTAACCCGGATGGCATCCATGTAGACAATAGGATACACGGCATCCAGTGACCGATTCTGCCAGATCTTGACCTCGTCACTTACCGCATTGGTGACCGTTGAAATCAGGGCGGGGGAAACCTCCACACCATAGATCTCCTCCAAGTGGCCCTTGATTTCTCTGGTGGTCATTCCTCGGGCGTAGAGGGAGATTATCTTGTCATCAAAGCCTGCGAAGCGGGTTTGTCCCTTAGGAACGATGAGTGGATCGAAACTGCTGTCTCTGTCACGAGGAATCTCAATCGGCATATTGCCGAAATCGCCCTTGAGGGTTTTGCCGGTTTTGCCATTGCGGGCATTACCACCTTTTGTAGCGATAGTTCCGTGTTTTTCATGTCCCAGATGAACAGTCATTTCCGCCTGAAGAGCACGCTCTAAAACGGCCTTGGTGAGTTGCTTGAGAAGACCGTTTTCTCCGATCAAATCCTCAGGTTTCTGGTAATTGTAGTTCGCAAACAAATGATCGAGCAGTTCTTTTTCAATGGCCATATAATCTCCTTGTTGAGGGTGGGGTTTCCAACTACCCCTGAATGGCCATTTACACAAACTATTTTACACCCTCAACCGGCCAGGTTTTTTTGAGCTCGCAGATCCCCTTCCCTCTTTGAATGAATTCCCCTTAAAAAGAATCCACATCATCACTTCTTTATATCCAGGCTTGCGGTATTGATTTGCATATATGATCGTATCCCGCTTGTAATCTCCTTTGTCAACGATGCGACGAATTTAGGGTCCTGCAAATTCCTGGCATCATCCTCATTGCTGAGAAAGGCGATTTCTAAGAGAATTGCCGGCATGTCTGCACCGATAAGTACGTAGAAAGGTGCCTGTTTCACTCCAAGATTCTTTACCTCCCCAAAGATTTTCTGATCTATTCCGGAAAGAATTGCATTGTGTACATTTTGAGCCAGTCTTGAAGATTCGTCGATCTTGGAAGTTTTCATGATATCAGAGAGAATATCTTCAAGATCACTCATCTGATGAGTTGATGTAGCGTTTTCCATAGCTGCTACCCTCATGGCATCAGCGCTTGTACTGAAATTTAGGAAATATGTCTCTGTGCCGCGGACGGTTGTGGAAGGATGGGCATTGATGTGCAGGGAGATAAAAAGGTCTGCCTCCTGTGTATTGGCAATGGCAGTGCGTTCCTCAAGAGGTAGAAATACATCACTCTGACGGGTGAGAACTACCTCGCAACCGAGTTCTTTCTGTAGAACTGGTTTTAGTTCTTTTGCTATCTTGAGTACAATGTCCTTTTCAAGCATGTTATTTGCCATCGCTCCAGGGTCTTTCCCGCCGTGACCAGGGTCGAGGACGATTTTTTTAACACCGAGGCCAAGTTGTTGGGCAAGTGAAATCGCTTGCGTTGAAATAGGTTTTTTTGAAGAGATTGATTTTTTCGGCACTGATGATTCTTGAGGAAAAACACGCTTCTGTTTTTCTCTAACTATTGAAACTACTGTGACCTGTTTCTGCTTTTCTATTTGGCGTGTACTCTTTACAAGAGGTACTGGGGGCGGCGGAATATCCAATTTAGGCGTGGGCAATTGGGATTTTTTGGTCAATATTGGAGTGATATCTTTTTTCCCTCGGATATCGATAACAACACGGAATGGTTCTGGCAAACTGAATATCTTGTAGCT
>DYRE01000350.1 GCA_020718965.1 Desulfomonile tiedjei | reverse complement strand
AGAAAAATCAATACATTGGCTGTCATGTCCGGCATTAATTTGCGCTCACTGTTGTCCACGCTTATCGATGTGATATAGTAAACGACATTGTCCTGAATAGTTGCCGAGGGATAAATGGATGTTACCTTGCCATTGAATTCCGTGGCTGGATGAGCCGCCACCGTGAAGATAGCCGCTTGATTCAGCCGCACCTTTCCAATGTCATTCTCGTCGACATATGCCAGCACTTCGAGCCGATCAAGGTCGATGATCCGGATAAAAGTCGGCGCATTGAGTCCGGTTGTAACTGTCTCCCCCTGAATAGTGTTTACTGACGCCACAGTTCCCTGTATAGGCGCTGTTATCGTTGCGTATGACAATAAGGCCCTTGAGAAATCAAGTTCGGCCTGGGCTTTTGAAACTCTGGCTTTACCCATTTCGTAAAATGCTTCAGTTAGATCGAACTTTTGATCAGAGATGGAATTAGCTGTCTTTAATTGTTTGTCTCTTTCATAGTCCTTTTCCAAGCGGAGTGCGTCCACTTTCGCTTCAGCGAGAATTGCCTCCTGTAACTTGACTTTGGCAATCAGGTCTTCCTGCTCAATTCTTGCTATTACTTGGCCCTGATCGACCTTATCGCCCACATTTATAGGTAATTCCACCACTTTTCCGGGCGTTCGCGCCCCGACCTTGACATCAGCTCCTACCATGGGTTTGACAATTCCAGTAGCCTGTACTGTTGCGCCAAGATCACGTTTTAATACTTTTGCTGTTTTATAACTGACTGTAGGTTTCCCCGACAAACTGCTTCTGAAGAGATATATCCCTGACGCTGCAAGGACAACGCTGATCAAAAAAATGATGAAGACAAGTCTTTTCTTATTTTTATTGATGGACATAATTCTATTCCAGTATCTGATAAAACTGCAGAGATTTGCCACGTTCTCCTGCGTCTAAAAACTATTTACCCCACAATTCGCAGATTCGGAGCGGTCTCTCCAGAAAGTTTAGCATCGTCGCTCTAAAATAAATACCGGATAGGCCGGTAAATCTTGCGGAAATTTGGTCAAATATTAAAAAAACCTGCTGCTGATTTGGTAATAGTTCAACTCAATTTTGATATTTTCCTGAATTAAAAGAGCAAAGCTAAATTCCTGAGTTGGTCTTTTCCCTGAGTAGAGAAGGCCCAAGTAGCAGCTACTTGATCTTCGATGGGCAGCGCTACGCCCAATTTTGATCAGGATCAACTTTCAACATTGTGCTTGACCGTGGGCGTGGGCTGAATTACCATCAGGGCGAGCAAAACACTGGTGTTTTCAGTAGCGAGAAATCCCCCAACATCATTTTTTTGGAGATCAAGATTGAGGTTTCGGAAAGCAAACCATGACAGACCCTTCTAGGCCAAGACTGTTAATCGTTGACGACGAAGAAGATATGCTTCGATTACTCAAGCGGACTCTTTCCGAAGACCTGAACTGTGATATCAAAACCGCCCCCAACGCAACTGAAGCTCTGAGACTGCTGGATCGTCTTCCCTTTGACGTTGTCCTTGCGGACATACGAATGCCGGGCATAGACGGCATGGAATTTCTGGAACGTGCCAAAAGCGGCCGTCCTGATCTTACCGTGATTATGATGACTTCTTACGGGAGCATAGACCTCGCTGTCCAGGCGATCAAGAGGGGGGCCTATGATTTCATAGCCAAACCATTTGAACACGACAAACTGATCCTCATGATGGAAAAAGCCCTGGAAAGAAATCGTCTGTTACGAGAGAACCTGCTTCTGCAGAGCCGTATCAGGGAACAGCAAGGTTTTGAGGAAATGGTGGGAGTTAGCGCCGGAATAAAAAAGATCTTCGAAACAATCCGGCTCATAGGCAAGACTGATGTAACCGTGCTACTTACGGGTGAGTCTGGAACAGGGAAGGACATGGCTGCAAGGGCTATTCACAAGTATAGCGACCGAAGCGGCCGGTCTTTTGTAGCTGTCAATTGTCCAAATCTACCTGAGAACATCCTGGAAAGCGAGCTGTTTGGTTACCGCAGAGGGGCGTTTACCCACGCGACTCAAGACAAAAAAGGGCTATTTCTGGAAGCTCAGGGAGGGACAATTTACCTTGACGAAATCGGCGAAATCTCCCCGACACTTCAGACAAAACTGCTCAGGGTGTTGCAGGAAAAAGAGATACGGCCTTTAGGCCAGACAGGCACATTGAAAATTGACGTGCGGATTATTGCGTCCACGAATCAGTATCTGGAGCGGAGAATAACAGAAAACCTGTTTCGAGAGGATCTTTTCTACCGTCTGAATGTGGTGTCGCTAAGATTGCCGCCCCTCAGGGAAAGACCCGACGACATTCCGCTTCTGGTGGAGTACTTTCTTGAACGGTACTGCAAGGACTTCAACCGGCCGAGAAAAACCGTGTCAGCGCCTCTTATGAGCCGTTTTATGGCCCATCGCTGGAAGGGGAACGTCCGGGAGCTGGAAAATATAGTCAGGCGTTGTGTGCTCTTGGCGCCGGGTGAAGAAATAAAACTTGAGGACATTGACTGGGCTGCCACTCCTGAACAGGATCGCCTGGTTTCAGAGGAAATCATTGATCTTCCATATAAAGAGGCCAAAACA
>DYRE01000035.1 GCA_020718965.1 Desulfomonile tiedjei | reverse complement strand
TACACACAAGGAAAAAATCAAGAAATATAAAACTCACGTCGATGTTCTTACTCTTACCGCTACACCAATACCCAGAACCCTGAACATGTCTCTGACAGGAATCAGAGATATGTCTGTAATTGAAACTCCTCCTGCCAATCGTCAAGCTGTGCGAACCCACATTCTGAAACAGTCTGATGATGTTGTAAGAGAAGCGATAGTCAAGGAATTGAATCGGGGAGGGCAAGTTTTTTACTTGCATAACAGGGTTCAAACCATTTATCAGCGCTCTTCGAAATTGCAAAAGCTGGTTCCAGAGGCCAGAATAGGAGTGGCTCACGGCCAGCAGTCTGATGGTGATCTGGAAAGAGTGATGTTGGACTTTGTTACCGGAGCTATAAATGTTCTGGTTTGTACAAGCATAATCGAATCAGGGTTGGACATACCGAGGTCCAACACCATTATCATAGAGAGAGCCGACACTTTTGGACTTGCCGATCTGTATCAGTTGAGGGGCCGTGTTGGAAGATCTAATGTTCGAGCATACGCCTATTTGTTGACTCCACCCGAAACTCTGATAACCTCTGACGCGGTGAAGAGACTGGCCGTGATACAAGAGTATTCTGAACTGGGACAGGGTTTTAAGGTTGCGATGAGAGACATGGAGATACGCGGAGCGGGCAATATCCTTGGAGCTTCGCAATCAGGTCATGTCAACCAGGTTGGTTATGAGATGTACATCCAACTTCTGGAAGAAGCGGTTCATGAAATAAAAGGCGAGCCACCCGAAGAAAGAATTGATCCGGAAATTCATCTCAAAATAGAGGCGTTCATTCCAGAAAATTATATTCCTGATGTAAACCAGAGAATGAATTTCTACAAAAGGTTGTCAAGAGCTTCCAGTCAGTCTGAAATTGAAGGAATAGAGGAAGAGATAGTTGATCTGTATGGCAGAACGCCGGAACAGGTAAACGCTTTGTTCGGTATAATGAGACTCAGATTGGTAATGAAGGAAATCAGAGTTTCTAAACTGGATTATGTCAAAGGAAGCTTGCTGATTTCTTTTGATCAATCAACAACCATAACGCCAGGCTCTCTCATAAAATGGGTTCAAGAGGAACCTGACGCAAGCCTCGCTCCCGGAGACAAACTAATTTATCGAATAGGTTTAATTGATTCTACAAGAAGAGCAAATGCCTGCCTCAAGATTCTGTCAGAATTGCTCAACTTGACAAAGGATGAGAAAATAGACGAAACATCTTTAAATAGAAGTTCCCTGGAACCACAGGTAAAATACAAACTGTTCAAGAAAAAAGTGTTTTCTAACAATTAAAGATCCACTAAACATGAATACGATTGAAACTCAAACCGTAGCTGGATGAAGTAAATGAAATCTAAATTTGTTTTTTCAGTCCTTCTTTTTTGCATCATGGTTATCCCCGTTTTTGAAGGAAATGCCCTACCTGCCAATTACAGTGATAGAATAGCGGCTATTGTAAATTCTGATGTGATTCTGGAGTCTGATGTCAAGAAGCAAAAACAGCCATTAATTAGAAACCTGATGAATTTACCTTTGGGCATAGTTCCTCCAGGAAAGTGGCCCACTGAGCGAGAAATTCTCGATGAACTTATAGTAATTCATTTGTTGGAACAAGAAGCGGCTAGATTAGGTATAAAGCTTGACGATAAAGCGGTTGAGTCGAGTATAGAATCTATAAAGAAACGCAACAACCTTTCTGATGAGCAATTTGTTCTTTTCCTTGCTTCCAACGGTCTGAGCAATAACGATTACAAACAACTTATGATACGACAATTTCGACTCACAAAACTTATTGATTCGGAAGTCACGCGCAAAACCCCTATAAGTGAAGAAGACGCTCAAAAATACTTCAAGAAACATCAGTCAGAGATCAATGAGGAATATACCAAGTTGCTGGAAAGCATGGCGCCTCCGCAACCTCCAGAGCAGGAAGCAACCCCTAACATACCAACTCACGATGAAATCTATCTCGGAGGAAAGATTAGACTTCGCCAAATAACCCTCAAATTACCTAAGGGGAAAAAAGGTAAAGATCTTGAGCAGGTTATGAACACAGCCAAGAAAATCTACAGAGATTCCCAGACTGGCGCGGATTTTGGGAAACTGGCCAAACAATACTCTCAGGATCCTCTGGCCAAAAGCGGTGGTGATCTTGGATTTATGGATTACAAAGATATGGTTCCACCACTACAAAAAATGGTTCAGCGCATGAAAGTAGGAGATGTAACTCCGCCTCTTCAATCGGCGGATTCGGTTATTATGTTTTACCTGGATGACGCAAAGAACCGTAAGGAAAAAAGTATTCCTATACCCGAAAAGACCCGAAAGGAATTGGAAAAACGCTGGAAACAGGAACAGGAAAAGAGGGCTGCGGCAAAAAAGGCTCAGTCAGACCAAAGGCGGGAACAGGAAAATAGCAAGGCGGATTCAAATCAGTCTAATTCTGAACCAGTAAAATCGCTTGGGATTTTGAATCCCGAAGAGGCAAAAGAATATCAGAAAGTTCGTAACAAAGTTATCGCAATCCTTAGAACCGAATTGATACAATCCCGGATGAAAGAATGGATTGATGAGTTAAAACGTAATTCAATAATTGAGGTTAAATTGTGAAAAGATTATTAGAAATATTATTTGACAGCATACTGTTTAAGGACTTGTCATGTGATACAGCTCCAGAGCTAACATCTTAATAATAATCAACCTTTTCTTATCAGTTTATATATTCCTGGATCTAAAATATGTTCCTTAACTTTATAGCGTCGAAAATTTCCAAAGACCTGGCCATAGATCTGGGGACAGCTAACAGCCTGGTTTACTGTAGAGGGGCGGGGATAGTCGTCGATGAACCTTCTGTTGTGGCCATACGCAAGAAAGACAAAAGGAGTTCAGAGGTCTGGGTTGGCGGCGACGCCAAAAAAATGATTGGACGAGTTCCAGAATCAATCGAAGTATATAAGCCTTTAAAAGATGGGGTGATATCAAATTTTGAGATTGCCAGCCTCATGCTCAAATTTTTTATTAATAAGGCGCATAAAAGAAAGGCCTTTGTTCGTCCGAGAGTAATCATATCAGTTCCGTCCGGCGTGACTCCTGTAGAGCGAAGAGCTGTTAGAGACGCAACTTTGAATGCGGGAGCTGGAGAAGTTTTTATCGTGGAAGAAGCAATGGCTGCCGCCATGGGCGCAGGACTGCCGGTAACTGAACCCATGAGCAACATGATTGTGGATATCGGCGGTGGCACTACGGAGGTTGCCATCATCAGCCTTACAGGAGTTGTCTACAGCAATTCCATCAAAGTCGCAGGCGACAAACTGGATATTGATATCTTAAATTTCGTAAGAAAAAACTATAGTATCGCCATTGGCCTATCCACGGCTGAACAAATCAAATTGTTGGTGGGCCGGGCATATATGGAAAACGATGAGGATGATGAAATTGATGTGAAGGGTCGCGATCTGATGGATGGAATACCAAAAACCATAACTATCAATTCAAGCGAAATTACTCTGGCTATAATGGATTCAGTCAATACAATTGTAGACAGTTTTAAATCCGCCCTCGAACAATGTCCTCCCGAACTGGCTGCGGACATAATCGACACGGGAATAGTCCTGACTGGCGGAGGGGCCTTACTGAAAAATCTTGATTGTAGAGTTCGACAGGAAATAGGAGTTCCTGTCGTGGTGCCTGAAAACCCTCTAACCACTGTGGTCAACGGGGCCGGCATGATGCTTGATGACATTGAGTTGCTCAGAGAGATCTGCAACAATTAACGAAAGATGTCATTTATTCTTAAATCAAGTTGAAAGAGCCTCATTTCCTGAATGTATATTGAGTTCTTGCGCGGGAGTTTTAGTTAATAATTCTTTAGCTTTTCGAACCTCTTCTATTGTTCCATGAGCAATCAATAAAAATCTTTCCGCTTTTAGTTGGGTTTCATATTTGACAATACTGTCTTTAGGAATCCCTACACTGTACAATCCTGCCCCTAAGGCGCTTAAACCTCCCACTACCACAGATCCCTCGAGAGCCGCAATTATCCAGCTCACCAGTGGTCCGGCTACAGCAACCGGTCCTATCCCCGGAATAAAGAAAAAGGCGGACCCAAAAAGAAGCCCCCAAAGCCCACCCCAGAATGATCCTAATTTTCCCCATGCCTTCATTCTGTCACCGACCGAATAATAACCGACTACATGCTCTTCCGTATGATAATCCTTTCCGACGATGGAGAGCTTTTTCATAGCGAATCCAGCTTTCTGCAATTCCCTGACTGACTGTTCAGCATCAGAATGGCTCTTGTAGACGCCAACAACAGAATTCTTATCGTCCATCTCCAACCTCCATTTTGTCTGAAATCTAGCTTTCTGGTTGTCCATTTAGAAAAAACCCCACTGGAACAAGTCGTTGATAAGAATTGGACTGCAAATACAAAAAATTATCATCAGGCTTCACGAATTATTATGGCGTTATCCGGACATTCCACCACACAGGCTTCGCATCCGTTGCAAAACATGTAATTTACGACTTCTACATCTGATTCCTTAATTTCAAATACATCCTTGGGACATATATTAACGCAAAAATAACATTTCGTGCATCTATTTCGGTCAATACTTGGAAAATACATAATATTCAACCTCTTAAAGCAATATGGCTCTTTCGTAAATTGTTCTCAGAGTCGTTTTGCTTATGCCATGATCTACAACATCCCATGGAAAAACCTCTTCACGATCTCGTAACCTCTCAGAAAAAAACCTGGCATTGGGATGCGAAGCTAAAAAAGATGAAATGTCAAGTTTACCTCCCCTTGCCGCTTCGAGGAGGCTACTGGAAATTCTACGATCTGCACGGCTTAGAATTGCTTGAACCTCAGAACTCCTGAGGGACTCGTGCCTGACCACGACGTTTTTCAGTTTGCATAGTCCATTTTCGATAATTTTTTTCCGAACTTCCCATTGCTTTTTTGGTAAAGCCGCTGACCACTGAAAAGGAGTCCACGGTTTGGGAATAAAGGCGTTCACCTGAACTCCTATTCTACCTATTCGTCCCTTTGAACGAGAAGCGTTCACAAATATTTGCCGGGCATTCTTAACAAATTCTACAATCTCCTGTACATCTTCTTCCGTCTCAGTGGGAAGTCCAATCATAAAATAAAACCTGATATTAGGGGTCCCAGCAGTTACCAGCTTATCGATCAATTCAAAAAAACGCTCGTTCGGTATCTGTTTCCCGATCACTTTTTTCAAACGTTTTGAGGCTACCTCAGGGGCCAGCGTGGCCGTTTTTTGTCCAGACTTCACAATTAATTCTATAATTTCATCATTTAAACCTTCGGGTCTTATGGAAGAAAGTGAAAAAATTCCGCCTCTATTAATAATATCACTTAAAATTATATTTAGTTCTGGATGAGACGCTAAATCCGACCCGATAAGACCTATGGTTTTTTTGTCGGTTATGGCTTGATCTACAGTGTCACGAAATCTGAGATATTTGAAATGTCTTACCGGTCTATGAATCCAGCCTCCGGAACAAAATCTGCAACCTCTACCGCATCCACGATTGATTTCCACCAAACATGAATTCCTGAACTGGGTCTGCTGATCATGAACCATGGCAAACGGAGGTGTCTCTTTGGTCGAAAGCCTTTTAGTCGCTGTCACCCTGGCGGGAAACCCCTGGTCGGGTCTTATTTCCAGCAATCCCCCGTCTTCCCCGTAATTGAAGCCGTATGCTTCAGGAACATATATCCCATTGATATTGCGAAAACTGTTGTAAAATCCCTCACGATCATGAGCTGCTATTCTTGATTTCTTAAATTCCAGAATCATGGACCACAGGCCACCAGGTTCATCAATGTCTCCGACAATTTCCCCTATGAAGACTAAATCCAGGAAATCCGCCAGGGGTTCAGGGTTCAGAGAAACTGAAACCCCTCCCGCCAAAATCAAAGGATCCCCCCGGCCTCTATCGCTTCTTAGGGGTTTTATCCCGGAGTCAATCAAGATTTTGGGAACCATCCAGTAGTCGTTTTCAAAAGGGATGCTAAATGCAATAACGGGGAAATTTTTAAGAGGGATATTATCTTCTTCAGAAACAGGAATATTATGCTCGGAAGGATTTTTTAAAAAAGATTCAGCGACAAAAAAACGTTGGGGAGAAAAAAAATCTGATCCCTGAAGTTGGTTGAACAAGAATTGAAAGCCTAAGTTACTCAGCCCAACTTTCCGGGTATTTGGATAAACCAGGGCTATCGGTAAAGGGAAACCGGAATTTCTTGATACGGGTCTTTTGTTGTGTCTTTCCCTCATGTAGAAATGGAAAACAGTTCAAACCAGAAGAAATTTGTTGATGAAATATTTTGTCATCGCCAGGGGAAACAGGCTTCCCCTGACTGAATGAAAACTATTCAGCATGTTTGCGTAAGAATGTTGGAATATCAAGATCCTCTTCAGACTCGACAGATAGGTCATCAACAAGATTTAAATGACGACTGATCTTTTCTCTCTGGCTCTTTCTAATAAAAGCGGGAATTTGAGAATCTTTGGGCTCTCCTGGGATTACGGTTCGGGCTATAGGTCTATCTATCTTGCCTTCATCGCCAATTTGGAGATGATTCTTGGCAAATATCAGGGAATCATTATTATCTGCAAATCCTGCTTCGCTTCTAGCGAATCCTGTAGCAATAACAGTCACATTTACAGCATCACCCATGTCCTCATCTATAACAGCGCCAAATATAATGTTGGCTTCATCATGCGCTTCATTTTGAATTATTGATACGGCGTCGTTAATTTCTGTTAAAGAAATATTTGAGGATCCGGTTATATTTATTAAAACGCCTTTTGCCCCTGACATTGAAATGTCTTCAAGAAGAGGACTGTTAATAGCCAACCGAGTAGCCTCTTCCATACGCCCTTCGCCAGTGGCTGATCCTGTTCCCATCAATGCCACGCCTTTTTCCTGCATTATGGTTTTGACATCAGCAAAATCAAGATTAATCAAACCATTGATGGTGACGAGATCTGAGATTCCCCTGACTCCCTGCATCAATACATCGTCAGCTCTTCTGAAGCCTTCCAGGAAAGAAATGTCTTTCTTGAGTGACAGTAGGCGCTGGTTTGGAATAATTATCAGAGTGTCAACTTCCTTTCGGAGAGTTTCTATACCTTCCTCGGCCTGCCGCATTCTCCTTTTCCCTTCAAACAGGAAAGGTTTCGTGACGACAGCCACTGTAAGAGCGCCGACTTCTTGCCTCGCTATTCTTGCTATTATCGGCGCAGCGCCCGTCCCTGTTCCTCCGCCTAAACCCGTGGTTATGAAGACCATATCAGAACCGTCCAGGGCGTCCCTAATTCCTTCATAATCTTCATTAGCGGCTATTCTTCCAATTTCAGGGTCAGCGCCAGCGCCCAGTCCTCTGGTTTGCTGTTTGCCAATCTGCAATTTTAGCGGAGCCAGGTTGTGCTGGAGAGCTTGAGCGTCGGTATTCGCAGCAAGGAACTCCACCCCACTTAAACCGGCGCGTATCATATTGTTAACAGCATTTCCGCCGCCGCCTCCAACTCCAACTACCCTGATCAATGCGCTACGGTTAGATTCAATTTCAAAATCCAGCATAAGCCGGGCCTCCTGTAGTTAAAATCAACCAAGCCCTTCCCAAAACCTTAACCATCAACCCAAATCATTCGTGACGTGTTTTATCCTGTTTGCCTTCGGCTAGAACCCCGGTCAGGCCACACTCTTTACCGAGACTCGCATACCACGGCTGAGACATTTTCGCCACAAAATTAATCTCTTCAAATCTAAAAAGCTTCTGTGAACCACCTTTTCATCCGTTCATAGACACGATTAACTTTGCTGGATTCATAAGCCGAGCTTAGATCAGCGCAATCATGTCTGGTTCCCCACAGAGCAAGACCGACTCCGGTGGCGTAAACCGGAGAGTTCACAACATCTACCAGACCGCTCACCCCGACGGGGTAGCCCAATCTGACAGGCATGTCAAAAATTTGTTCGGCAAGTTCAACAACACCCTGAATAGCGACACTTCCTCCGGTAAGCACTATGCCGGACGCCACCGAATGAAGAATATTGTATTTCTCCATTTCCCTCTTGGCCAGACCGAGAATTTCCTCTAAGCGAGGCTCAGTAATTTCAGCCAGAACAGATTTCGCCAATACTCTCGGCTGGCGACCTCCCACTCCAGGCACATGAATGGTCTCGTCCCTATTAACTAGATTGGCTAAAGCGCAACCGTATCTTTTCTTTATTTTCTCAGCCTCACCTGTGGGAGTTCTTAGACCCACCGCAATATCATTTGTCAATTGATCTCCTCCCACGGCAATGACTGCGGTGTGCTGTATTGCTCCTTCAATGAAGACTGCGAGGTCCGTGGTTCCCCCTCCAATGTCAATTAATGCTACTCCAAGTTCCTTTTCATCAGGGGACAGAACCGCTTCGGCTGCAGCCATTTGTTGCAAAACCAAGTCATTAACCGTCAAACCACTCCTGTGAGCGCATCTGATTATATTTTGAGCAGCGGACACAGCGCCGGTTATTATATGTACCTTAGCTTCCAGACGGACTCCAGCCATACCAACCGGCTCTCTTATCCCTCCCTGATCATCAACTACGAATTCCTGAGGCAAGATATGGATTACTTCTCTGTCGAGAGGGATGGCTACAGCTCTGGCTGCGTCAATGACACGGGCGACCTCATTTGTGGTCACTTCGCGGTTTTTTATTGCTATAACGCCGTGGGAATTGATTCCCTTAATGTGTCCTCCCGATATTCCTGCGAAGACACTTTCCGAACGTCTTCCAGCCATAAGTTCGGCGTCGTCAATAGCTTTTTTTATGCTTGATACAGTGAGGTCGATGTTAACAACAACGCCGCGTCTTAAACCTCGAGACGGAGATGTTCCTACTCCAATAATGTCTACTACGCCGTCAGCGTTTAATTCTCCAATTATGGCGCAAATTTTTGTTGTTCCGACATCGAGTCCGCAAACGATACCATCGCTTCTTGACATTTTTTACCCCTGCAGAAGCGGATCTTCAGAGGATCGAACAATCGCTCGATCTTCAAAATCCAGATTAATTATGTGAGCCTTATGCCACTGTCCCCTGTCCGTGAGAAACTTTTTTAGACGATCAAATCTTGATAATCTTGATTCAAAATCATTATGCCCGAGAATGATTATTTGCCCGGATTTCATTCTTAGGGTCAGTCCTTCATCTGAGCTGATATTGATTTCTCTAACGTCGGCGGAGCTAAGTCCGGAATCTATGCGATCAAGAAGTTCCGTCAAAATGAGCCCGGATTTTAGGGATTTCTGGATCTCTCCAGGGTGTAATCTCAGATCGTCAGATTGAACTCCGGTGAACAAAGGAAGATCTGTAGGATCACCTGGCAGAACCCTGGTAAATACATTGCCTTTTTCGTCAAGGTAGTAGAGTTTGTCGCTCGCTAAAATACCTCTAGGAGTCCTTTCTTCTACTTCAAGGACCAACTGGCCAGGTAACCTCCTGTATATTGAGCCTGAACGAATCCATGGGTGCCGCCGTAACCTCTCCGTTATAGATTCGAGATCAAGACTAAGTAAATTGATTCCGGTTTCAAGGTTTGCGGCTTCTATAACTTCTTCCCTGGAAAGACGATGATTTCCGTGTACATCCACCTTGTTGAGATTGAAGTAAGAAGATCGAATGACAATCAGATAGCCAAGGGCGCATGCGAGAACTATATTCAGGCAAATTCCGGTTGCAAACAGTATCTTGAGGACGGACCGGTTAAAATGCGTCCTTTTCGTTGATCGCTTGGATTCCGGGATGTCGCTCGATTGCATGGACAATTGTAAACTGGTTTCGGTCATTTCACTTGCCTGATGTTACAACCTTTATTTCAAGTTCGAGTTTAATTCCAGCCCTGTTTTGAGCCGATTCTACGATTTTTTCTATCAAAACCAGGACATCTCTGGCTTTAGCTTTATTCCTGTTGATAATGAAATTGGCATGAACGTTAGAAACCTGGGCGCCACCTTCTATCACGCCCTTGAATCCAAGTCTTTCGATTAACTCTCCTGCTGCCAGGCCATTGGAAGAATTCTTGAAAACACAACCACAACTTGGGAATCCTCTTGGTTGCGACAATCTCCTAATGTTACGGAAATTCTCCAGTGTTTTCAAAATCTCATCAGGGTTCTTGCGATCCAGTTGAAAAGAAGTCTTCAAGACCACTGATTCAGGAGGTAAATCACAGAATCTGTACCCGAATGAAAAGGCCCCCTTTTCTAATTCAGTTTCTTCGCCGTGTATGTTTAGGATCGTTATCTTTGAAACAATGTCACACAGAGATGAACCCCCTGCTCCTGCGTTACACGCTACAGATCCACCAACTGAACCCGGAATTCCCCACAGTGGTTCCATCCCGGAAAAACCTAACCTGGCAGCTCTCCAAACTAAAAGACTAAGAGGCATCCCCGCTTGCGCCGTCAATAATGTGGCTCCCGACGGTTCTTTGCAGACACTGAACTTTTTCATTCGTGTAGTAGCGATAATGAGTCCACGGAAACCTTGGTCATCAAACAGCAAATTGGTACCGTTCCCAAGAAGAAAATGACTAATACCCTCCTGTTTCACGAAACGAAGTATACTAGTTAAGGCTTTTGTATCTCTCGGAAACGCTACTACGTCGGCTGGGCCTCCTATCCTGTAAGAAGTGAGTCGCTTCAGTGGAACTCCAAGCGCGAGTGGTTCTTCGAGAAATGAACCAATTATTTTCATTTGAGTTTTGCTAATTTTCAAGCAAAACACCTTTCCTTTTCTCAAGTTCTTCAAGAATAATAGGACCCATCTTCGTCACATCTCCGGCCCCAAGTGTTATAAGCATGTCTCCAGGTTTAAGATCATTTGCAATTTCGACTGCAATTTCGGATCTGTTTCCCAGAAACCGGACTTTTTTATGACCTCGGTCCCTGATGCCCTGGCAAAGCTTGATTCCGCTAACACCGTCTATGGGTTTTTCACTGGCTGGATAGATATCCATGATGTAGAGAAGGTCAGCGTCATGAAACGAGGTCAGGAAGTCTTCAAAAAGAGCCTTTGTCCTTGAATACCTATGGGGTTGGAACAGAACAGCAATACGTCTGTCGACTAATTGCCTGGCAGCCATTAATACCGCCCTGATTTCGGCTGGATGATGACCATAATCATCAATAACAGTCACCCCAGAGCTAACACCTCTTTTTGTGAATCGCCTCTGAACTCCCGGGAACGATTCCAAGGCTTCTTTGAGAATCTGAAATGGAACGTCAAAAAGTTCAGCGATGGTTACAGCGGCCAAAGAGTTTACCACATTGTGCATTCCTGGCATTGGCAGGGTGATTTCCCCAAGCGGGGTATCTTCTCTGTAGACCTGAAAGAAAGATCCACCACCCTCAGGTATTGGTTTAGCGGCTCTAATGAATGCCTGAGATGAGAATCCGTAAGTTAAAAATCTTTTCGAGATAGAGGGAATTATTTTTTGAACTTGAGGATCATCCAAACAAACTATCGCATATCCATAGAAAGGAATTCGATTTATGAATTCGAGAAAAGTTGATCTGATCTCCTCTATTGATGAGTAACAATCCATGTGCTCAAGGTCGATGTTAGTGATTAGAGCTATGGTCGGAAAGAGTTTTAAAAACGACTTGTCAGACTCGTCGGCTTCCGCCACCAATAAATCTCCCTGACCCAGGTGCGCTCCTCCTCCGAGAGCATTGAGTTTGCCTCCAATCACAACTGTGGGATCGAGTCCGGCGTGCGACATGACTGAGGCAATCATGGAAGTCGTTGTGGTTTTCCCATGCATGCCCGCAACAGCGATCGAAGTTTGCATTCTCATTAGTTCAGCCAGCATTTCCGCTCTTGGAATAACTGGAATGCGCCTTTCTTTTGCGGCTATTACTTCCGGGTTATCTTCTGGGACCGCAGACGAGTAAACCAGAACATCAGCCTTGTCGAGATGTTCACGTTTATGACCAATTTGAATCCTCGCCCCCAAGGATTTTAGATGAATCACTGTAGGAGATTCCTGGAGATCCGAACCGCTGACGTTAAAACCTAGAGCTAAAAGGATTTCTGCGATCCCGCTCATTCCAACGCCACCTATGCCTACAAAATGGACGTCTCTCAGCTTTTTGAACAGTGTTCCAATCACGCTGCCAACCTTTGATTTTTCAGGATTTCCCGAATGATCGCTCGAGCTGCGTCGGGTTTTCCTATTTTACGGGCGTTTTCCGCCATAGATTCAAGTTCTCCTGGATTTGAGATCAACCTGTTGATTTCTCGAGTCAGAGAGCCATTGCTCATATCTTTATCCTTGATGATCTTTACCGCATTACGATTCTCAAGCCAGGATGCGTTTTTG
>DYRE01000349.1 GCA_020718965.1 Desulfomonile tiedjei | reverse complement strand
TTTGGAAGCCGGACCCGTCCTTTGAGCTTACCGCTGAAAGCCACGGCAAGGATAACCTCGTTATTCGGAGCCGCAGATGTTTTAACAACTATACCCTGGTAAATCTTACCTTGCGTAAGGTTTGGAGTCGGTCGCTTCTGGAGTAAATCAGCTATCTGGTTTGGTTGAACGGTCTTGAGGATAGCCAGGTGTTTCTGGCGTTTCTTTATTTCATCGAGCCCTTTATCCATAGCTTCAACGGCCGATTTCTGGAAATCGAGGCGGCAAGTGGTGAAGATCTTCAGACCATCATTGTAAAGTTTTTCCTCGCCATATTTTCTGACTACATAACGGCGAACCACCTCCGTGAAATCCGGAGCAAGATCGAGTGGACTAATCGTAGCTTTTCTAAAGTTCAGGGGTTCATCTTTGGCTACGTCGTATTGTTCCTGAGTAATAAATCCGACTTTGAGCATTCGACCCAGTACAGTCAATTGTCTTTGTCTGGCACGTTCCTGGTCCTTGAACGGGTTGAAGCGGGCCGGACTTGCCACCAGCCCGGCTATCATCGCCGATTCGGCGATAGTGAGATGCTCTACCGGTTTGTCGAAGTAGCCTCTAGCCGCAGCCTCCAGGCCGTAACACCCTTCCCCAAGGTAGATTTCGTTTAGGTAAACGTGCAATATTTTGTCTTTACCCCAGGCTTCTTCCAACCGGGAGGCCAGAATCACTTCCTTGAATTTCCGGGAATATGTGCGCTCCCTGCTCAGAAGAAAATTTCGGGTCACCTGCATGGTTATTGTGCTGCCACCCTGGGTTATGCGTCCTGACAGAATGTTCCTTCCCATGGCTCTCAAGATACCCTGCCAGTCCACGCCGACGTGTTCGTAGAACCTGGCGTCTTCAGCGGCTAGAAACGCATTGATGACATGTTGGGGGATTTGATTGAGATCAACCACAAAACGTTTTTGTTTAAAAAATGTTCCGATTACCGTACCGTCATCCGAGAAAAAAGTCGACACTGTCCTTGGTTGATACGAATTCAGTTCAGGTATTTCGGGCAGAGTACGGGAATATGACATGTAAGCGCCAAGTAATGCGCCGGTTATCACTATCGGAATTTGAATGACAAGAATAACGGGCACTATAAATAACAGGCTAAATAGACCCTTGGAGGTTTTACGCTGACCGGGTTGTCTCATGATTATATCCTACAACACGAGTAGGAGAAGAGCAATCAAAGGGTAAAAAGCCGAATCCGGTAAACAGATTCAACTGTTGAAATCCACCGTCATGAGATCTTCGGCCTTCAGGACGGATCCCTTGAAGATTCTCCGGGCCTGACTCACAATGTCCTCTGACTCGCAAGGCGGGTAAAAGTGGGTAAGAATCAATCGCTCAACATCTGCTTTAGCGGCAATTAGCCCTGCCTCCGAAGGGGTTAGATGCCCATGCGCCTTCATGCTGTCGGGTAGCGAACACTCACATATTAGTGTATGCGATCCTTTCGCCAGATCGACAAGGTTTTCGGATACATCCGTATCCCCTGATATAGTTATCGATTTTCCCTCAGCTTCCAGTCTGTATGAAAGGGATGGAAACGAATGAGCCGCAGGCCGGGACATAATTCCAACATCTTTAATCTGCAGACAATCGGGGCTGTCGGCCGACATCTCATGCGTTAACATGCGATTGTTGCTTGGAATAACCCATGATCCAAAGATTTCGACCAGGCTACCGTGGAATTTTTTCAGCCCAACAGGGCCAACAACATGAAAAGGGTCAGTTCTCATGGGACCATAAGCGTAATTCGAAGCGAAGAGAAATGAAATGAAATCCACAACATGGTCAGGGTGAAAATGGGTGAGAATAATCAGATCGATATTTCTGTAATCTATCCCCGCCTCGCACATCCTTCGCAATGAACCCGGTCCCATATCGAGCAGAATATTTGCCCCGACGGTCTCAATGAACAACCCTGACGAGTTTCTTTTAAGCGAGGGAGTCGCTGTTCCGCTTCCAAGTATGGTAACCTTCATCAAGTCGCCTCAGTATGTTTCGATGAAGACCCTGGCCGGCGCTCCGTCTCCTCCGAGAATCTTCAAGGGCAGGCAGTAAATTTGGCAGGCTCCCGCTGGGACATCTTGTAAGTCAAGCCCTTCAACTATGATTATACCCGAGGACAAAAGAAGTTTGTGAACAGGAGCGTATTTGTCCTCGTATCTGTCAACTGAAAGGCAATCGACCCCAACGAGTTTTACGCCGCGTTCTATAAGAAGTTGCGCTCCGGAATCCGATATATAGGCATGTTTCTTATTTAACGCTTTTTCTCGAAGTTCAGCGCTACAATCCGTCCTGAAAAATAATCGGGTTTCTTCACTCCATGCTGAGTTTTCAAGGATAGCCCTGTCAATGACTTTAGCGCCTGTCATGTTCAGGATAATTCCAGGACCCACGAGGATTTCGGGCGGGAGCGTGTCTACTGTCGCGCCGCCGTCAAGATAATGCGCAGGAGCGTCGACATGTGTCCCCGTGTGTGTGGTCATGGACAAAAGGGACAAATTGAATTCGTCATGATTTTCCCTCGAAAACAACCGTGACATCGAAAATGGCGGATCTCCCGGGAAAACCGGC
>DYRE01000348.1 GCA_020718965.1 Desulfomonile tiedjei | reverse complement strand
GATCCTAATATCGTGGTTGTTGTAATACATGGCGACGCGCATTCACTTACACTCCTCAGGGTTTCCCTTTCGGAAGATCCAGGACCACATGGGATTCCAGGTCTCTCAAACAGCGTATTGACATATTGGCCAGCCTTTAATTAGTTCAGATCTTCAAAGATTTCTTTTCGTCCTCGTAAATCTTGATGGCTTTTTCAGGTTTTTCCTCATGGTGCACAACCGATTTGACTGCTTTGATCATGCCTACGGGGCAATCAGACTGGAATATGTTCCTTCCCATGTCCACACCTACAGCGCCTCTTTTGACCGCATTGTGGGCCATTTCCAGCGCCTCAATTTCTGGTAATTTCTTGCCGCCCGCCATAACTATCGGAACTGGGCAGGTTTGAGTCACTCTTTCAAAATTCTCGCAATAATAAGTTTTCACTATATTTGCGCCCATTTCAGCGGCGATCCGTGATGAAAGCGCCAAATATCTGGCGTCACGCGCCATGTCTCGACCTACCGCTGTGACGGCGAGAATTGGTATTCCGACAGCGTGCCCGGCGTCAATCAACTTTGCGAGCGAAACGAGAGTTTGATGCTCGTATGGAGCTCCAACGTACATGGACAGGGCCATACCAGCCACATTGAGTCTTACACAGTCTTCGACCGCAACGTTCAGGGTTTCATTAGACAATTCCGTCAATACGCTTTGGCCTCCGGAAACCCTTAAGACTATAGGCGCCTGCACACCTGGAGAAACCGAAGTCCTCAGTATACCTCTGGTGAGCATCAAACAGTCCGCATACCCCGCCAGTGGAGCTAGCGTGTCTTGCATTACTTCGAGACCCGAAGTAGGCCCCTGAAAATATCCATGATCAACCGCAAGCATAACTGTGCGTCCGGTGTCAGGCTTGATTATCCTGGATATTCGGTTTTTCATACCCCAGTCAAGATGATTGCAGCCCCTTACGTGAAAGTCGCCATTACAACTACAAGAGCCCCCTGTTAGGTCCCTTGCCTCTCTGAAACCTTCGAGATCCGCCATTTTTTCACCCCAAAACATGATTAGTGACAGTCTGAAAATTTAACAAACACTAGGAAGCGAGTCAACTCACACCAAACCAAGGCGTTGAGAACTTTCCTGGTCATGAAAGGAAAACCGGTAATTTCAACAACATTCCCAAATGCTTCCACCGGCTATGGCTTCCTGAATTATCTTGACAACCTCGACGCTTTCTCCTAATAAATAAACTGACGCTTGTCTTTCCCCCTCGGCCTAACCAGGCGCTACGGGCGTGAAGCAAGAAAGTTATTTTAGGATCTAACGCTCGTGGCTCATGCCAACAATCACTGCCATCATGACCTAATCTGCCGAAAACGGGCTCCAATTGTGTCAACCAGCTCTCATGGATTGACTGAGGGCGATTTTGTATCATAAGGAGAAGAAAAAGTGGCCGCTATCAACATCTATGTCGGGAATCTGTCCTTTAACACAGGAGAGGAGCAACTGAGAGAGCTTTTCGAAGCATATGGACAGGTCGAATCAGCAACCATAATTTCCGACAAATTTACCGGACGCCCGCGTGGGTTTGGATTCGTTAAAATGCCTGAACGTGAAGATGGCCTTAAGGCTATTCAGGAACTGGATTCCAAGGATTTTATGGGTCGTAATATCAAGGTGAACGAAGCTCGTCCCAGGACAGAAAGGGATAGAGGCGATCGACAAGGTGGAGGCGGTAGAGGGAAAAGCTCTGGTTGGCGACAATAGCATTGTTTTTTGGGGACTTTCTGGATGTGCGTCTTTGGCCAAGCCCATTAGATCAATCCCCGGAAAGTCCCTGAAAAATATCTATGGGTGTAGCCCTGGAATTTAGACGATCACACATTAATCCCACCATAAAATACATGTCGTTTCATAGTCTTGGTCCCGATTTTGCTCGACCAATATTCTATATTCTGTTAATCTGACAATATAAATTTGTGAGTCTTGAATTGAAGAAGCCTCTGATCGCTCTTTTCAATCTTCGAATGTAATTTTTGAACCTCCACAGATCAGATCAGGCGGTTTGAATCTGTCTCAGAGGCCATAACTAATTCTCTTTCAGGCAACTGACAGGGAGGAGATCCCATGCTCAATGACAAAATACTGAGCGCCGCCACTTCCGGAGACACTTCGGAACTCAAGGTTCTGTTAGGAACTGGAACCGACCCAAACGTCAAGGATCCCTTTGGGTGGACACCTTTGATGTGGGCCGCTTCCATGGGTTTCCAAGAAGCGGTAAGACTGCTTGCGCAGAGTGGCGCTGACCTAGACGCTGTTGACCAGTATGGCGCCACGGCATTGATGAAAGCTTCCAGACGTGGACATGTGGATGTTGTAAGAGCGCTTTTGGAGGCGGGGGCATCTGTAAACGCTGAAGATGAGTTTGGATGGACCTCTTTGATGAGGGCAGCCAGGCGCGGGTATTCAGACGTGGTTGGACTGCTCATTGATTTTGGCGCCGACGTGGAAGATGTCGATCAGTACGGGGCTACAGCCCTAATCATGGCCGCATCCGAGGGGCACGTTGATACGGTGAAAACGCTGCTTAAAAAGGGCGCTAATTCCCACACAGTGGATAGAAACAGTTGG
>DYRE01000347.1 GCA_020718965.1 Desulfomonile tiedjei | reverse complement strand
ACCTCTAGTGTACCTGTTGTGGCGCCAGCTGCATCGCAGGGTAGCTATGTTCGGACGAGATAAGCGCTGAAAGCATATAAGCGCGAAGCTCAGCCCAAGATGAGGCTTCCTTTAAGGGTCGTCCTAGACCAGGACGTTGATAGGCTGCAGGTCTAAAACCAGTAATGGTAAAGCCGAGCAGTACTAATTGCCCGTAGCTTTCTACTAAATACCAGGCTATCCCTATCTTCTGTATTTTCTTCAACCCCTGTCATTTAAAGTATTTAAGACTTTTTGGTGACTATTGCGGTGGGGTCCACCTCTTCCCTTTTCGAACAGAGTCGTTAAGCCCACCTGCGCAGATGGTACTGCATGTTATTTTGTGGGAGAGTATGTCGTCGCCAGATTTTATAAAAAAACCCTGACTTTGTCGGGGTTTTTTTTTGCTCTTTGTTTACCTCCGACTCTTTGGAGGTCATTGACATTCAATCCTTACGGTATCTCTTACAGGTAAAAAAAATCCCGGCCTGGCTCGCCGGGATCTCACACAGAATTAATAGGTCCCGCCCATCTCCTCCTCTCTCTTTCCCTAAGGAAATATTTTCGATTGCTTGGGTTATGGATTGAAGGAATTCTACTTTATTACTGCAAAATTATCCCCTTAATGCCGTCAGAGCAATAGATGTTTACCCCTAATTATTGTAAGTAATTGCCCCTACCCGGAAGAGAAAAGGGCTAATAGAATGGATTACAAGCGGGTAATCCCCTGCCGTATCGAATATTTAATCAGATCAGCTATAGTCTTCAACTCCAGCTTCTGCATGATATTGTTCCGGTGAGCCTCTACCGTCCGGGAACTGATAAACAAC
Source organism: Desulfomonile tiedjei (assembly GCA_020718965.1). Lineage (GTDB taxonomy): Bacteria > Desulfobacterota > Desulfomonilia > Desulfomonilales > Desulfomonilaceae > CAJBEZ01. Next base: position 1,775 of record DYRE01000347.1, on the reverse strand, counting down.
TTCTCCCCTACCTCCTTGTAAGTCAATCCTTCTGAAATCAACCCCACAACTTCCTTCTCCCGATCCGAAAGTTCCAATACCGAAGGCCTTACAGCCATATCTCCCGCCTTGGCCCTCTTGAAATAACTTATAATTACTTTCCTGGAAATCGACTCTCCAAGATATTCTTCTCCCTCCGAAATCACTTTGATGGCTTTGATGAGTTCGTCGCGCGGAACATCCTTGGTAAGGTAACCGCGGGCGCCTGCATTCAAACAGGCCACAATGGACTCTTCCTCAGCCACACTGGAGAGAATCACCACCTTGATCATGGAATATTTTTCTGCCAATATTTTGGCAATCTCAATCCCTGAAATCCCTGGCAGTACAAGGTCCAGCAATAAAACATCCGGCACCGTCTCTCCCAGGAAATTGAACAACTCTTCCGAGTCACTTGCAGAACCAAGATATTCAATGTCCTCCTCACCCGTCAACAGGATCTTCATTCCTTCAACCACCACCGGATGGTCATCCACAATCATCAGCCTGATCTTCACCATATGTACCCAATTAAAGTCTAGTATTTCTAACTTTTGGCAAAGTAAAAACAAATGTGCTGCCAGCCTCCAGCGTACTTTCCGCCCAGATGACCCCACCATTTTTTTCTACAAACTCCCTGCAAAGTACCAGGCCAAGTCCAGTACCTTTCTCCTTTGAACGGCCTATTTCCTTGGAGTTGACGTCTATGCGGAACAACTTTCCCAAATCCTTTTCACTTATTCCTATCCCACTATCTTTAACCCTCACCTCTATGAATTCACCCCGATCCTTAGATGAAAGCCGCACTTCCCCAGGGCCATTTGTGAATTTGATGGCATTGGATAGCAAATTCCTCAGTACCGTGGACACCATGTTACGGTCAGCGCTGACCAATATTCGCGGCATAACTTCTGAAACAAGAGTAATCTCTTTTTTCTCCGCACTGAGTTTTGAGAATTCAATAGTATTCTCAATCATTTCATGCAGATCGATTTCCTCAATTTTGGCAGGGACATTGCCTGATTGAGAGACAGACCATTCCAGTAAATTTGCCAGCAGACTATGCGTTTGTACGGAAGATTTGCTGATCAGGGAGATAATCTGCAACTTTTGTTCATCATTCAATACCGAAAACCGCTCCTCCAGGTGCTGAGATACCTGCAGTAACGAACTGAAAGGATTCTTAAGATCGTGCGAGATGATATGGAAAAACTTATCTTTTGTAGCATTGAGAATGGCGAGCTGGCTATTTTTCTCTTCAAGTAGCTTATTTGTCCGCCTTTTTAGTTCATACCTGCTGTAAACGGCCAGGGCCAGGCCAAGCATAAGAACGGCCAGTATGATGAATGAATTCCTCTGGTTTCTTTGCCGAATGATCTGCAAAGACTGAATTTCTGACTGCTGCCTCAGCAGCTCATTCTCCTGTTCCTTCTTTTCCGTTTCATAACGGACCTGCATTTCGGCGATCTGTTGCTTGTTATCTTCTATATAAACGGAATCCATCAGGATAGTGTACCTTACCTGGTATTTGTATGCATTGCTGAAGTCCCTGCATTTCTCATAATAATCAGCGAGATGGGCGTATGCGACGATCACAAGATTGGTCACGCCAAGATTTTTGGAAATTTCTAAGCCTTTTTCCAGGTATATCTTAGCCTGGCTGAACTGCTTCAGCTCGGTACGCAGCTGTCCGATATTGATCAATGTCTGACATATCCCGACCTGGTCGTCAAATTCCTCTTTGATCTTTAGGGCAC
>DYRE01000346.1 GCA_020718965.1 Desulfomonile tiedjei | reverse complement strand
TCAGGGTCTGGTGGGCGTAAGCCTGTAGGAGTTCGAGTCTCCTCTTCGGCACCAAGAAATCAACAACAAGCCATCTGAATATGTTTTTTGGATGATTTGATGATTCGGTTAAAAGCTCAAAGGGGAAGTATTCCTAATGGGCTTCGGCGGCGAATGAATCAAGGCTCGAGGTGCGTCTCATAAGTCGAGCCAAAGAATTCCAGAATATTTCGACTGATTCCAGAAAATCCGCTTTATTGAATACCTCTAGAGTAACCACGCCCCGAAAGTGTCGGTTAAGAGTGTCTACAATCGGATCGAGTTGCGCTGGCGGGGTGAACGCAAGGCTTCTATGGTCGAAATCCGAGACCCCGTGGAGGTGAACAACCTTTGCTCGGGGAATCCATTGTTCCAGATATTTTAGCGCATTATGTCCGTCTTTCCATAAATGGCCAATGTCCGGACAGCATGAAACAGGGGCTATATCCAAGACATGATCAATAATTGATGGAAGCTGAGTGTCGTGATTTTCGACACAAATCTTCGTAGGATCACCCACCACATCCATGAGAGTTTCCAAAGATTTCAAAACATTCCGTTCCCATGTTTTGAAATCATGTTTTGGGTCTCTGTGTTTCGAATCAAGATGGATGATATAAGCGTAGGGGTTAAGCTTTTGTGTGGCTCCAATTACAGCGACTGCCTTTTCAATCGCGGGATTGTCGTCTGCAAGGTTCAAATCAAGGGGAAGGTGAGCCGTATAGGTCAAATCATATTCGGACGAGAGTTGAGCCAATTCGTCAATGTCTTCCTCTGATGGAAGGGGATTCCATGTATCGTCCAGTTCAAAAAATAGCAATTCAACATCTTGCGTGTGACCGGCCAGAAGACGAACATTAGTTATTACACTGGCTTTGTAAATATATGAGGTCGTTCCTAGTCTCATTACGTGGTTTTTCCTATTTGATACAAAGTATTATCAACACGGTTACTTCAACTAACTCACAGATGGATCCCAAGACGTCACCATTAATGAAACCTATCCTGGATTCGGCAAACCGCCGGAACCAGGTTGCCGCCCCATAAGACACTGCAATCGACAAGAGGCCCATCAGTCCTGCGAACAATGCAATGAGTATAGAGAATCCCCAGCAAAAATTGCAAGACCTACGTTCAACCCCCTCGAGAAAGCCCCTTCCCATGCCGGACCCTGAAGTCCCGGCGCCTTTTGAAGCCAGTATCATCATGGACCGTCCCAGGACGGGGGCGAGGATAATCCCCATAGCGGGAGAGGTCATGGCCATTAATGTCACTACCTTGGTGGCCAGTAACAAAACCAGGGCCATGGCGCCAAAAGCTCCAAGCCTCGAATCTTTTAGTATTTCAATGCGTCTTTCAGTAGGTACCGCAGCGCCAAAAGCGTCCCAGCAATCTGTCCATCCATCCAGATGAAGGCCCCCAGTTATGACTACCCAGAGAATCACCGCCGGCAGTATAGCCACCGATTGGGGTAGAAATATGGAACAGAGACCGTAAAACAAAGCCAGAGAAATCCCGATGAACAACCCGACCACCGGAAACGCCCAAGCTGCATTTCCCACTTGTCTCATGTCAGGAGTTGGTGAAACCGATGTTCGAATCAAAGTGAGAAAGCCAATTGCGATCTTTATGTCTCTTAAATAATTTTCCGGGCGTGACGTATCTAGCAACAGCATCCCCCATGGGAGGACGCATGTGTTCGATGGTAGCCAGTAACCAATTTGAGGAAATTACCGAATATGGTGTTCGCGCATGAAGAGAATTGGCGACCAATCTTATTCATTCGCTCGAGGATTTGATCTTTACGGGGATCTTGAGCAAACCATTCTCCAAGCATTTCTCCTGTCACTTCCACATGGAACTGAAGTCCATAAGCCGAACCGAATTTCAGCGCCTGATGCGGACATGAACGCGAAGTTGCGAGCAATCCGCCTCCAACGGGAATCTCAGCCATGTCTCCATGCCACTGAAAGACCTCAATTTTGTCAGGTAAACCAATCATAAGCCTGTCGGAGCGTCCCAGATCAGTTAATTCCACTTCGAACCAGCCCACTTCTTCTGTGGGGGACTTGACGACTCTTGCCCCGGCCGCCTTGGCAATCATTTGCGCTCCCAGGCAAACGCCAAGAATTGGAATCCTTAAACCCAGGGCTTTTTTGAGTAGAGCCGTCTCCTCTCTTAAAAAAGGATATTTTTCTTCTTCATAGACATTCATGGGGCCGCCCATTGATATTATAGCATCGTATCCCAATGCGTCCGATGGGATTTTGGCTTTGTCGCAAAGAGGAATTATTTGGCAATCAACGCTGTGGCCAATTAAAAAAGAACCAAGGGCGCCAGGACCTTCGTCTGGATGATGAGTCAGTACTAAAGCTCTCATTTTTAATCTTCCTTACAACTGAAATTAGTCTGTTTGCATGTTAAGGGTAGTCGTCTGTCTTTTCCAAACGCCTTTGGAGTTATTTTGACTCCGGGCGGAGCCTGCCTTCTTTTATATTCATTTCGGTCCACCATTCTGGCTACGTCAGACACCATCTGTGGAGGAAACCCCCTAATATCTTCGCATGCCATGTCTTCTTCCACATACAATTTAAGGATGGCGTCCAGCATA
>DYRE01000034.1 GCA_020718965.1 Desulfomonile tiedjei | reverse complement strand
AGGTTCATCATTCCAAGGAATTATATCAATCTTTTCTCCTCGAAGTTCTTGTACGACGGCCTGGACTCTCGACCCTTTCATGCCAACACATGCGCCCACAGGGTCAACATCAGCGTCACTGGATCTAACGCCTATCTTGGCCCTTTGGCCCGGTTCACGGGCTGCGCACATTATTTTTACAATTCCTTCGGCTATTTCAGGGACTTCCTGCTCAAACAGTTTTACCAAGAAAGAAGGATCCGATCTTGAGAGTATGATCTGAGGGTCTTTCTGCGTTCTCTTGACATCAATTATCAGCGCCCTGATCCTGTCTGCCTGACGATAAGTCTCTTTTGGAATTTGCTCCGTAACGGGAAGAATGGCTTCGGCTCTTCCCAGGTTTACAACAGTGTTCTTTTTTTCAAATCGCTGAACTATGCCTGTAACTATATCGCCTTTTCTATCTTTGTAATCAGCATAGATATTTTCTCTCTCAGCGTCCTTGACTTTCTGAATAATTACCTGTTTGGCGGTCTGGGCTGCTATACGGCCAAAAGTTTCAGCTCCGATTTTTTCTCCAAGTTGATCGCCAATTTCAGCTTCAGGATCCAATTCCTTGCGTGCGGTATCCAAATCGATTTCTACGCTTGGATCAATGACCTCGGCTACAACATCTCGGAAACGAAAAACTTCGATCTCTCCTGATGAATCGCTGTATTGGGCTTCAAGTTCGACCTTAGGACCAAACCTTTTCCTGGCAGCGGAAACAAGGGCCGCCTCGAGGGCCTCTACTAAAGTGTCCCTAGAAATTCCCTTTTCTTTGGCCACCTGATCAATCATTCGGTCCAGACTTCCCATGGTCACCCTCCCATGCTCAGCGCCCTCTTACGAAGGCTCTGCTGCAAAATTTCATCCGGCGGCGTTTCTAAATGAGCTTTCTCAATATTTTCCGCATCTATTTCGTAAAGCGTTTTTTCCACTTCTATAATCACAACACCATCCCGTGTTCCTTTTAAGATACCTGCAAAATTTCTTCTACCTTCTACTTTGTGAGCTGTTCTTATGCGAGCCTGTCTGTCAGAAAAACGTTGAAAATCAGTCAATTTCCTTATAACACGGTTAATTCCTGGAGAAGACACTTCCAGGTTGTAATGATGCTCAATGGGATCTTCTGCGTCCAGGAGTGCGCTGACTTGCCTGCTGATTGTCGCACAGTCTTCGAGCGTGACACCCTCAGGCCTATCAATATAAAGTCTCAACGTCCAGAATCCTCCAGAAAGTAAATATTCCATTTCCACCAATTCAATCCCATCAGCTTCAAGGACCGGCTCTATCATGGTCCAGAGAGAAGAAACAAGCTTACGATTTCTAGCCATTTTAATCTCAACGCGTATGGCAAATTTCCATACGTCTATAATAAAAAACCCGGGATTGTGAAAAACCCGGGTGGTAAACAACCACACTCTGGAGCGGGCAACGGGGCTCGAACCCGCGACATCAAGCTTGGGAAGCTTGCACTCTACCAACTGAGCTATGCCCGCCTAGCTAAAGATTAACAGCGGGCCCTTACCTTGTCAAGGCTATAGAGGCAATTGGACAAAATTACAACTTTAATTATATCAATTTATGAAAAATGTTTACAACAATTTTGGATTTATGTCTATCGATGATTTGTCTCGCAACATTCTTAACCAACCCTTCAAGAATTCTGTTCGTTTGACTTCCAAGACCCAGCTTCTGAATTCAGAAGCCCCTTTGGTGTATTCGTCTTCGCTAGCGGGTTCTATCTTTGACAATCGCACAATAGCTGTCCCCGAAGGAGTCGTTATTGGAATTGGGTAAATCGGCGTGTTTCGGGATATTGATGTCAACATCTCCGAAACCTGGTTGGATTTTCCTAGGTGTTGAACAAATCCTGCCGTTCGGGACACTGGATCAAGAGAGTTCCAAGAAAGGTCGTTTTTTTTCGCTATTGAGTCCGCTTCCGATGGGTCCTTGGTCAACTCCTCAATCAATCCTTCGGCTCTTTTCATAGAAGATGCTATGGCCTGATCTTTTTCATAATCTTTAACAACTAGACTTTGGACTTCAGATAAAGCAGGAATCCGCTCAGGTATTTTTTCAATCAATTGGGCAACCAGATAATTATCCCCGTTTCTTAGCAACTTGGAGACTTCACCAGTTTTCAGTTCAAATATCTCCTGCGAAATAGCGGCGTCGTCAATCACTCCAGGAATTCCACCACTCTTGGTCACTGAATCAGACTCATGCGCCTCAAGTCCAAATATTTTGGCCTGTTCCTGCAGTTTTTCAGTTCTGTAGGTCTGCTCGTAAAAATCCTCCGCGAAACCACTAATTTGTCTTTTGGCCTGGTCTTCCTTCAGACGTTGAATGATCTTATCCCTAGCCTCTTCGAAAGGTGTAATATTCTCTTCAACTTTTTCTTCAACCATAATAAGATGATAGCCCTGATCAGTGAGAATAGGGGCTGAAATCTGGCCCTTGTTCAATTTGAAGGCTTCGTCTTCTATCGCCTGGTTGACCGATCCTCTGGTTATCCAGCCCAGGTCTCCGCCTTTGGAAGCAGTAGATTCATCTTGAGAACTCTCTTGGGCCGTCTTAGGGAAATCAGCCCCTGATTTCAGTTTCTGTTCCAGTTCAGCGGCATTCTTCTTGATAATCTCTTTTTCAGCATCGGTAGATCCGTCAGGAAGTTTCAAAAGAATTTGGCTAATCTTTATTTTCTCAGGGTTCTCAAATTCTTTTTGGTTTAATCTATAATAAGATTGCGCTTCTGCCTCTGTTATCGAGATATTTGTCAAGAGATCTTTCCACGAGAACCAGACGTATTCAATTTTGGCTGAAGCAGGAATAACATACCTAAGTTCATTCTTTTTGAAATAAGCTTCCAGAGCCTTCTCATCGGGCACGGGAATGTTTTTTAAATCTTCGGGTTTTATGAGCAAAAAGTCGAGGACCAACTTGTCATTCTGAAAATGCCAAAGCGTCTTGAGTTCATCCGGGTCCGTCTTGACAGAGTCAGTTATGAGTTTGGCAAGCTGACTGGCAAGAAGTTCCTGGTTCAATGTCTTTTCATAAGCGTCTGGGGTCATCTTGACTGTGCTGAGATACATTTTGTAAATTTGTGGGTCAAAAGCCCCGTTTCTTTGAAATGATGGGTCAAGGAGAATCTCGTTTCTCACGTCCGTTGTGTTTACGAACAGGCCAAGCTTGGTTGCTTCCTGTCTGAGAATACTTTGATCAACCAGACGATCCAGAACATTTTTCTTTAGGTTCAGTTTCTCCAGAAGGTCTGGCGGCATCGCTCCTCTGAAGCGGAGTCGAATTTTCTCAATTTCAGTCTGATAGGTGTTGTAGAAATTGTCATAGCTGATGACTTCATTGTTGACCTTGGCCGCGTAATGTTGATCTTTTTCTAATGGTCCACCCCATCCAAAAAAGAATATAAAAACAACTATTATTCCACCGAGAGCCACCTTAATAATCCAAGAGCTTGCGTGTCGTCTCATTAGGTCTAGCACTGGTCTTTCCTTTCCGAATGAGCAATTTCAGAGTAGCGATAATATGACCATACGCCATTTAAGTCAATGGAGCGGCATGGAGGGGTTTAGGAGACCCCAGTCAGTCTGTTTTAGTGGCAAAGGAATAGTCCACATTCGCATTCATACTAACTAATCTTCTAACGCTTGATCACTAACTAACTGTCTGTTATTGTCCTATGGCCGATTAGTCTGACGAACTTTTTTTCGGGTAACAAATGTTCTCGAACTGGTTATCGACTTTTTTTTCAAACGATATGGCTATTGACTTGGGGACGGCGAATACCCTTGTATGGGTTCGTGGCAGAGGCGTTATTCTGTCGGAGCCTTCAGTAGTTGCTGTCAAAATGGACCTGAGACGCGGGCCACGCATTGTAGCTGTAGGAGCCGACGCCAAAAAAATGGTTGGCCGCACCCCCGACAATATTAAGGCTATTCGGCCCATGAAAGATGGGGTGATAGCGGATTTCGAAGTTACCGAAGCTATGCTCAAACACTTTATTTTCAAGATTCACAAGCGTCGGATGTTTGTTAAACCGAGGATAGTGGTTTGTGTTCCAGCGGGAGTAACTCAGGTTGAAATGAGGGCTGTAAGGGAGGCGGCGGAGAGTGCGGGAGCAAGGCAGGTTTATCTGATTGAAGAACCGATCGCCGCTGCGATCGGAGCCAATCTTCCAATAACTGAACCCAAGTGTAACATGATTGTGGATATCGGAGGAGGCACTACGGAAGTGGCCGTGATATCTATGTCCGACATTGTCTACGCCAAATCATTGAGGATAGCGGGTGACAAAATAGACAATGACATAATCAAGTATGTAAAGCACAAATACAGCTTGCTAATAGGGGAGCGGACAAGCGAAATGGTCAAGATGCTTATAGGGAGCGCGTGCCACACAAGCGAAGAAATGGTCATAGAAGTTAAAGGACGAGACCTCATTGGCGGGGTTCCCAAGGTAATTCCACTGAGGTCGAGCGAGGTTACCGAGGCCATATCAGGACCTGTAAGGGCAATCATCGAGACTGTAAAGACTGCGCTTGAACAGACCCCACCTGAACTTGCCTCCGACATAGTCGACCGGGGTATTGTTCTGACGGGAGGAGGTTCGTTATTAAAAAACCTCGACGAGGTCCTTCGGCGTGAAACAGGTTTACCTGTAGCTGTGGCTGATGATCCATTGTCAACGGTGGTGTTGGGTTCCGGAATAGTTTTTGAAAACTTCGATATGTATAAGGATGTGCTTATCAACGCTTAGAGCGTCTAGGAGTATTTCTTTGCAGGGTTATTTTCCGTCGAGGGAGTCAGATAGCAACTAGTTTGGCGTTGGGTTCCGGTCGTCCATTTTTCTCGTTAATCTTAATTTACTTTACCATGCGGATGAAAATGATTTTTCTTTACTTCCTCTACCTCGAGTAATGTTCCGATCAATAAGAGATATAACCGCCGCCATTCTATTATTAAGTTTGGGGATTATATTGCTCTTTTCATCCTTTGAAAGGTCTCAGGGATGGACATTTGCCGGTTTCGTGTATTCGGCGTTTAAACCCATCGATCAAACGGTAACCTTTTTTGAAAACAAAGTGGGCAAGATATTTCATTCTTATTTATGGTTTGTCGGGGTTGGGGATCAAAATCGGCTTTTGAATGAGGAAGTTAGACGGTTGAGAATGGAGATTTTATCTCTTAAGGAAAAGGATCTTGAAAACAAAAGGTTGAAGAAGATACTAACTCTTAAAAGCAAGCTGGACTATCCGACTTTGGTGGCCCAGATCATAGGAGAAGACGCTTCAGGTTTGTTCAGAACCATCTTGATAAACAGGGGGACCGACGATGGCGTTTTTCCGGACATGGCGGTCACCGCGCCTGAAGGGATTGTGGGTAAAATCATCCGATCCTCTGCTGCTATGGCCCAAGTTGTTATGATTACAGATCCGAAAATATCTGTGGATTGCAGGGTTGAAAGAACCAGAGATCGCGGTTTGCTCACAGGATCCTATTCATACCTATGTATTCTTCAATACTTGAACAAGGAAGTAAGACTGAAACAAGGTGATTTAGTTGTAACATCTGGACTAGATGGTATTTTCCCCAGAGGAATGGTTGCTGGAACGATAGACTCCATACGTTCATCAGAACAGGGCCTGTTCGTTGAAGCTACAGTAATACCTGGCGTAAAAATTTCTGAAATAGAAGAAGTTATCGTAATCTTGGGGACCCAAGGAGGTTTCTCCATGGAGCCGGGTCTGGAGAAAAGCCCTTGAGAGAGTTACTGTTTGTCCTTTTCGCTGGTTGGGTAGGCCTAGTGATCCAATGCTGTATTCTGAACAGCATATTTTCGATGGAAATCAAGCCGGATTTGACATTACTGGTTGTTGTTTGGACAGGGTTGAATGGAGACTATTTATCAAGCTTGATCTCAGTCTTTTTGCTTGGTTTGACTCAAGATCTGCTGTCAGGGGCTCCTTTGGGGCTATTCCCATCAATATATGTGGCTGCAATTATTTTTTCCGCCTATGTCAGAGACAATTTTCACGTCGAAAGTCTCGGAACCAGTCTCATTATCACTCTCTTAATTTCCCTGTTTTGTTTTTGCCTGGTATTCATAAGCCGATGGTTTATAGGGCAGATCACATTTGAACCAGTGATGATAAAAATTGTTTTGATAAAAACTATTTTGACATCTCTAGGTCTGATTATAGTGAAGCCGATGCTAGACAACGCGTGGAAAGGTTATTCTAGGATTGTCGGAGCTACCTAGTGGTTCAATTTTATAGCGACAGTGTGCCTGAAGACTATTACAAATCAAGAGTCATAGTTTCTTCCGCTATAGCATGTTTGTTCATTTTCTTTCTTTTAATACGTCTATGGAATCTTCAACTGATCAAGGGAGAATCCTATGATGATCTGGCCATAGAGAACAGAATCAGACTGCTGCGTCTTCCTCCCCCACGAGGCATGATACTTGACAGAAACGGTTGTCCCCTAGCTGAAAATGTTCCGAGTTTTTCACTGTCGGTTATTCCTGGAGCGCTAAATGATTTGCCGATGCTGGTCAAATATTATTCAGATCCCTTGGGCTATCCACCTGAGAAAATGAGAAGTATGATTGACAAAAGCTTTTCATCGCCTAAATTCATGCCCTTTTCCATTAAGAAAAATTTAAGCATGGAGGAAGTCTCTATATTGAAAAGTCGTTCTCTCCCGGTCAAGGGAGTGTCCCTGAATACGAGGCCACTGCGGCGATATCCATTCGGGAAGATGCTTTGTCACGTCATAGGGTCAACCGGAGAGATATCAAGCTCGGAACTGGAGAAACTGGGCAGGGTGGGGTACAGGCCTGGTGATCTGGTGGGAAAAACCGGTATAGAAAAGGAATATGAGACTTACCTTAGAGGCGAGGAGGGTTGGGAGCAGATCGAGATTGACGCCAAAGGTAGGCGTCTTGCAAGCCTTACAAGGAGACCCTCTAAACCTGGCTCAAACATCATACTGGCCGTGGACGCCTCATTTCAAAAATTTGTTGAGGATGTTTTTACTGAACGGGCTGGTTCTGTGGTGGTGATGGAGCCGGATACTGGAAAAATCCTGGCTATGGTAAGTAAACCAGGATTTGACTCAAATATTTTTTCAGCTTCGATTTCGGAAAAGGATTGGAAATCTATCAATTCAGATCCTTTGCGCCCTTTGGAAAATCGTTCAATCAGGGGACTTTATCCCCCAGGCAGCATTTTCAAGCTAGTAACTTCTTTTGCGGCTCTTTCAGAAGGCCTTGTGAAACCTGAGACCACATTCATTTGCCCTGGCGAATTGGAGGTAGGTGGTCAGGTTTACAGATGCTGGAATCAGCAGGGACACGGCAAAGTAGACCTACACAGAGCCTTGGTGGAATCCTGCGACGTGTTTTTTTACGAACTTGGCTTAAGTTTAGGGGCTGACACTATGGCTCATTACGCGTCGCTTTTTGGTTTAGGTAAACCGACTGGCTTGGAGCTTTCTCAAGAACTGCCAGGTTTAATTCCAACGAATTTCTGGAAAGAGAGAAATTACGGGACTTTCATCAAAGACGGAGAAAACGTAACCATAGCAATAGGGCAGGGGTATACTTTAACGACTCCAATTCAACTTGCGATTATGACCGCCGCATTCGCTAATGGCGGAAATATTATGAGACCTTTCCTTGTCGAACAAATCAGGTCTCCTGATGGGTCTGTAATATTTGAACAAAATCCCGTGGTGAGATTGAACATAAGGCACGACAGTCGGGATTGGGACCTAATCAGAAAATCCATGCGTGATGTTGTAGAGAATCGGTCAGGGACTGGAAAAAGATGTCGAGTTCCTGGTCTGAACATAAGGGCAAAAACAGGGACTTCTCAGGTTGTCAGCACGCGGGAAAAAGCCAAGTCTCCCACAGATGTGCCTTATCATGAGAGAACTCACGCTATGTTTGCGGCTTTTGTGGACGATCAACCTCGAAAGATCGTGGTAGTGGTTGTCATAGAGCACGGGGGAGGCGGGGGCAAAATCGCTGCGCCCTTAGCAAGAAAAATTATTTGCAGATATTACGGACTTCCTGATCCTGGGGAGCCAAAGGAATGAATGGCGAAATGTGTATGCGCAACCAAACAATTTGGGAGATAGGGTTTAAGTGGGAACATCATATTTAGGGAGTGTTTTCAAGAGTTCTCTTTCACAATTTGAATGGTTTTTGCCCCTGAACGCCATTGTCTTGTCTTTAGCTGGTATAGCGCTTATCTACAGTGCGACAATTCCCATGGGGCCAACTGGAAAATCCTTCGTGATAAAGCAAACCGCCTGGTTAAGTATGGGGCTGGTTCTTCTTGCGCTGTTTGCGTTTCTTGATTATCGAATGTTGGAGCGCTGGGGAACCTGGATTTTCGTTATTTTGCTGCTGGCTTTAATTTCAGTTTCTGTTTTCGGAAGAGTAACGGCTGGATCCAGACGATGGATAGACCTTGGTTTGATGCGTTTCCAGCCTTCAGAGTTTGCAAAATTGGCCGTAGTGATAGTCCTTGCTAGGAGCCTTAGCGAAAGGAAACGTGGCGCTATAGATGGTTGGATGGAGTTATTAAGGAATGTGGCGTATGCTCTAATTCCAGCATTTCTTGTGGCAACGCAGCCAGATCTGGGAACTGCTGTAGTATTGATTCTTGTAGCGTTTTCCATGATTTTGTTTGTAGGATTGAGCAAGAAATTATGGAAAGTGATATTTGGGTTAGCGCTTGCCAGTATTCCGATATTATATTTTGGCGCACAATATTTTCTGCTGGACTATCAAAAAAAGAGGCTCCTGACATTTCTCAATCCTGATCACGATCCTCTGGGCGCTGGATATCAGATTATTCAGTCTCAGATAGCTATAGGTTCTGGGGGAATGTTTGGGAAGGGATTCCTCAAAGGCACTCAGAACCAGTTGATGTTCTTGCCTGTTAAGCACACCGATTTCATCTTTGCCGTTTTGTCCGAAGAATGGGGATTTTTGGGTTCATCTTTAGTATTAATACTTTTTCTGATTTTCATGCTTCGCGGGCTTGGCATAGCGAGTAGATCAAGAGATGATTTTGGAACATTGTTGTCGATAGGATGCGTTTCAATAATTTTTTGGCACGTGACAGTTAATGTTAGCATGGTGATGGGTGTTTTGCCGGTAGTTGGGGTTCCCTTGAGTTTCTTGAGTTATGGAGGTTCGTCGCTACTGTCTTCCTTTATGTGTACTGCTGTGCTGGCCTCTGTCAGTTCTCGAAGATTTTCATACCTGACCTGAAAAGCGTCCTGTTTTCCTTGAGTGCAATAGTGGTCAGTTGACAATTGGCTAATTATCCAAAAGTTATCGAAAGGAGTGAAACAATTTTCAATTATTTCTTGAAGTTGATTTGTGGCTGTGTTAAGGAAGGTTTGACCGGCCCTTCGACCAGAGACAATCTAGCCGGGATCACAGGGAGGGCGAATGCTCCGATTCAGAAAAACAAAGAGTGACGCAGTAACGGGATTTCTAGGTTCCCAGACAGAGTTTGCAGGTAAGCTGTCGTTCTCTGGGATAGTTCATTTGGATGGATATTTCGAGGGAGAAATAATTAGTCGTGGGACTCTCGTGGTCGGTGCTGATTCTATTGTTCACGCGGAGATCCACTCAAATATCCTGAAGGTGTCCGGCGAGGTTCACGGGGATATCACCGCAACTGAAAAAATTGAATTGTTTCCACCTGCTAAGGTTTATGGACATCTCAAGACCCCGAGTCTCGTGATAGAAGAAGGCGTCATTTTTGAAGGAACGTGTTCGATGGCGTCGTTTCAAGCTGAGATGCCAGCGCTGATCGACAGCAAGGATGAGAAAAAACTTGAACCGGAATCTGTCGAAATGATATCAGCCCAGGCGTGGCCACCCAATTTTGAGCCCTCAGACAACATATCCAGCGAAGAATCAGGTGAGGAATCCGCTACTGAGCAGAAACCGTAATTCTCTTCCAGGGGCCAAGTCACTAATAGAAAAATTTCTTGACACCCCTTAGTTGGGGTGTTAGAAAATATGGCATTTAAAGTCTAGGCCCAAAAAAAATATCCTTGCCAAAAATCAGTTTTAAGGCTCCCTTCAGCGTGACCCGGGGATGAGTCGTGCTTGTGGGGCGCAAAACTTCTCGAATCAGGAGATCAAAGCAGTGATAAATGTAAATTTCACTCTGTTTATTCAGCTGATCAATTTCCTGATTCTCTTACTCCTCCTCAATGCTCTGTTGTATAAGCCGATTTTGGCTAAGATCCGTGAGAGAGAATCCAAGATCAAAGCCGATCGAGACAAAGCGGGACAATTGGAGAATGAGGTTCTGGAGCAGGAGAAAAAACACCAGGAAGCGCTAGTCGAGGCTAGGCAAGTGGCTGCCAGAGAAAAAGCGGAGTTGCTTGCGGCCGCCAAGAAAAGTGAAGCCGACATCCTTGATAAGGCGCGAGTCAATGCAGCCACCATAGTAGACGAAATGAGAGCGTCTATTCAGGCGGAGTCAGAGAAAGCGCGAAATGCTCTCAAGGGTGAGATGGCCCTCCTAGCCAAATCCATTTCCGAGAAAATTCTAGGGAGGGCAATCTAATGGAATGGAAGAAGATTTTCTATAATTTTCTCGGCATTATCTGTCTGTTAGGTTTGCCAACCGTTGCTCAAGCGTCGGCCGGAGGAGGAGAGGAATCGGTCTGGAACTCGTGGTTGTTAACATGGAAAGTTATAAACACGATAGCCCTGATCGCTCTCCTTGTTTATTTTGTAAAAAAGCCTTTGGTTGCTTTCTTTTCCGAAAGAAAGGAGCAAATCGTTAAAGATTTGGCTGAAGCTCTGGAACAACGTGAAGCCGCTCTAAGGTTGCTGGCTGATTACAAAGAGAAAATCGCCGGCATGGAACAAGAGCTTGAACGGATGAGAGTGGAGTTGAAAAAGTCAGCGGAAGGGGACAGTGAAAAGATCATGGCGAACGCGGAGAGAATGTCTTCCGCCATGGTTGAGTCGGCCAGAGTAACCGCTGAGCAGGAAGTGCGGAAAGCGCGAGAAGCTCTCAAAAATGAAGCGGTTGACCTTGCGGTTCAAATGGCTGAAACAATGATTCGTGAAAAGATCTCTGAAAATGATCGAAAGCGTATCGTCGAGGATTACCTCGTTAAAGTTGGGGGTATGAAGTGATAGATACCACTCTAGCGAAACGTTATGCCAAAGCGCTTCTAGAAATCGGCCAGGACAAAAACGCCCTAGACAAGTACGGCAGCGATCTGTCAGCTTTGACCGAAATCATTTCCGAATCCAAGGATTTCAGGGAAGTCCTAACTAGCCCCGTTTTCACCAAGGAAGATAAGAAGAAAATCGCAGGGGAGATTCTGGACAAAATAGGCGCGGATGTCATGGTTAAAAACTTTATTAACGTCCTTGTTGATCGAGAGCGAATAGATCAGTTGAATGGAATAGAGACGGCGTTTCGAGCAAGCGTTGATGAAATACGTGGAATTACAAGAGGTGAGGTCATAAGCGCCGAGACCTTGGGGGAATCCGACCTGACTTTAGTGACGGAAGCCCTTTCTAAAATAAGCGGCAAGAAAGTCCTGGTGACCACTAAAATACAACCTCTTCTTATAGGGGGACTTGTCGCCAGGGTCGGGGACATGGTTTTTGATGGCACCATTAGAACTCAGTTGAACCAGCTTAAGGAAAGCCTGAAGGGATAGGGACAATGCAAATCAGAGCCGAAGAAATCAGTCAAATAATTAAACAGCAGATTCAGGATTACGACAAGAAGGTCGAAGTCAGTGAAACCGGAACAGTGATTAGCGTCGGAGATGGCATCGCCCGTTTGCACGGACTAGAGAATGCCATGGCCGGCGAGCTTCTCGAGTTCCCGCATGGGATCATGGGGATGGTCCTAAACCTGGAAGCCGACAACGTTGGCGCTGCCATTCTTGGTGAAGATGTTCACATAAAGGAAGGCGATACCGTCAAGAGGACAAACCGAATAGTTCAGGTTCCAGTCGGCAAGGAAATGCTTGGAAGAGTGGTCGATTCCCTCGGCCAGCCGATTGATGGGAAGGGGCCTGTCGACACAAGCGAATTTAGAATGGTCGAAGTAGTCGCCCCCGGCATAATCAAGAGGGAACCAGTTAAAGAACCGCTTCAGACTGGAATCAAGGCTATCGACGCGATGATTCCAATCGGACGTGGTCAACGCGAACTCATAATTGGTGACCGTCAAACAGGGAAAACGGCGATTGCGATTGACACCATAATCAATCAAAAAGACAGTGATGTGAAATGCATCTATGTCGCTGTTGGACAAAAACGTTCGACTGTAGCTCAAGTGGTTGCGACTCTAGAGCGTTTTGGCGCAATGGATTATACTACCGTCGTTTCCGCTACCGCTTCAGATCCGGCCCCTATGCAGTATATTGCCCCGTATTCCGGGGTAACAATGGGTGAATATTAT
>DYRE01000345.1 GCA_020718965.1 Desulfomonile tiedjei | reverse complement strand
CGAAAGTCCACGGATTGCTCATAATAGCCACGCATATGATTCCCAGAGCAAGGCCCATCACCCCCCTGGTCCACATACGTTTTGCAAGTCCGCTGCGAAGGGTGAGGTCGAGCAACACGCCCAGCGCCAGTAAGAACGCGGCGTTTTGAATGAGTCCGGTGGTAGGACTTGGATTCATGTCGGAACCTCTGATTAGCTGGCAGCCTAAGTTATTAGAAAATCAGCGTAACAACCTTTATAGCCAAGCAATTCCAACCAATCTATATTCTCGGGAATATAGATAGTTTAAATTCTTAAAGAGGTTTTGGCAAGCCTTAAATCAGCTTTAAATCAGCAACCCGTCTGTATGTAAGATTCCCAACGACTAACGATCATCTTCAGCACAGCCTGGTTAGATCAACTATCTCCATCCGATTATTGGTTTCCGGATGCTTCGACGATGGACCCTGAGTCAGGATGACCATATTCCCGCATATGCCTTTTCCCGCAAGCCACTGACTCGTGTAAGAACGCCAATCCTCAGGCTCCTCAGACACTAGTTCCGGTATTACACCGTAGGAAAAATGCAATCTTCTGCACGTCGTCTGATGTGAACTGACTGCGATAATCCAGACCGGAAACTTAAAACGACTCATACTTCTGGCTGAAGCCCCGGAGCGAGTCGGGACAAAAATCCCATCGGGCTGAATATGATCCAGGGTGTTTTTCACACTGAAGGCAATCAGATCCCTGATATCAAGGTTTCGGCCTATATCCGGCATAGCCAGAAAATGGCCTATTGGCCGCTTGGATCGATATTCTTCCGTGGCGCGGGCAATCTTGGCGAGAGTTTCCACAGCGTCAACAGGATAATTTCCAGTAGCCGACTCGGCTGAAAGCATCACGCAGTCAGTTCCGTCAAGTATATCGTTAGCTACGTCAGTGGATTCAGCCCGAGTAGGCCTCCTGTTGCTGGTCATTGATTCCAGGAGTTGGGTAGCTGTTATAACTGGTTTTCCCAGCAAGTTCGCTTTCGCCATGATTTCTTTTTGAATGATGGCGATGCGTTCAATAGGAGTCTCGACCCCGAGATCACCGCGGGCTATCATGATTCCGTCCGCCGCATTGAGGATTTCATCGAAGTTATCCAAGGCCCTGGACCTTTCGATCTTGGCAATCACAAACGGACTGGCTCCAAGCAAAGCAGCCGCTTCCCTTAAAGCCTCGATGTCCAAAGCGGATTCAACAAATGACTGGCTTACAGCATCGACATCCTGCCCCACTGCAAACTTCAGACAATCGTAGTCCCGTTTGGTAAAAGCCCCTATTCCTAATGATATGCCGGGCAGATTCAGGCCTTTTCTCGATCGAAGTTCAGCCCCCACAACCACCTTACATTCTACGTCACGGCCGGAAATATTCTCAACCTCCAGTTGAACCAGACCATCGTTCAGAAATATTTGGTCTCCCCGATTGACGACCTGCGGCAGGTTGGGAAGGTTTACAAAAACTCTGCGACTGTCACCCAATATTTCTTCGGTCGTCAGGGAAATCGAATCTCCATTAGTCAATGTGATGGGTTCTTCCCTCAAATTTCCGATGCGAATTTTCGGACCGGGAAGATCGGCCATAATAGCTAGATCCCGACCTACCTTTTTCGAAATTGCCCGAATATTAGCTATAGTTTCTTCGTGCTCGGTGAAATCTCCATGGGAAAAATTGATACGGGCGACATTCATGCCGGCAAGGATCATACTCTCAAGAACCTCTGAGGATCTGGAAGCAGGTCCAATTGTGCACACTATTTTAGTTTTTTGGTTTGGATAAGCCATCATGTCATCCTGATTTCGTTAATTTATATATTATACATGATGCAGTATTGAATAGTTATCAGATGATTGAAAATTGGCGCCCCTTGTTCTGGTTTTTTACTATAGCCGCTCAATTCAGGCGCCCACATTTCGCGTTCAAACGGCTTCAAAAAAATTGACGGGCGTGATAAATATATCCGCTGAGATATAAACAAGTACCCTGGAAAAAGAGTTTTTCTCTACTCGTAGCATTGAGCGGCCTTTGCTCACAGGAGGAATTATATTGGTTCAGTCAAGTCCCAGCCACAGCCTTACCATAAGAGTGAAGTTCGAAAGGCGCCCTGGAGCCCTGGCTAAAATAGCCACAACCATAGGTGAGATGAACGCGCTCATAGGCTCCATTCCTATTGTCCAGATTCTAGAGAATCTGGTCATAAGAGATTTTGACATTTACGCCAGCGATGAAAACCATGAACAAAGGATCATAGATGCGCTCAAAGCCCTTCCGGAAGTTGAGGTAATCTCAGTTTCCGACAGGACATTTCAATACCACGAGGGCGGTAAAATAGAAATAATTCCCACCAAGAGACTAGCAGGCCGGGAAGACCTTTCCATGGCCTACACCCCTGGGGTGGGGCGAATTTCGATGGCCATAGCGAACAATGCCGATCTAGCTTTTAAATATACCATGAAAAGCAATTCAGTGGCGATAGTGACTGATGGTTCGGCAGTGCTGGGTCTTGGAAACATTGGACCATTGGGGGCTATTCCAGTTATGGAAGGCAAGTCAATGCTTTTTAAGGAATTTGCTGGAATAAACGCTTTTCCGATTTGCCTGAACGTTTC
>DYRE01000344.1 GCA_020718965.1 Desulfomonile tiedjei | reverse complement strand
GGCCTGCCAGTTATGTCCTGCCCATTGAAAGTCACCTTGCCTGAGGCAGGGGCGTTCAATCCCATTATGCCCCTCATTGTAGTGGTCTTTCCAGCTCCATTCCTCCCCAGAAGGCAAACGATCTCACCTTGATGAACTTCCAGACTCATCCCTTGCAACACATGGCTATCGTCATAATATACGTGAAGATCACTGGCGCTAAGCATCTAGACTGCCTCCGAGGTATGCTCGCCTGACCTCGGGGTGAGCCCTGATTTCATCGGGAGACCCTTCCGCCAATCTCGCCCCCTGGTTCAACACGAAGATTCTTTCAGCAATTGAGAAAACCACCTTCATGTCATGTTCCGTAATGAAAAAGGTTGCTCCAGATTTACGGGACAACTCTTTTATCAATAAAATTATGCGGTCGGTTTCTTCAGGATTCATCCCCGCTGTTGGCTCATCCAGGAGAACTAATTTCGGTTTTCTGGCAAGTACGATCGCTATCTCGACCATCCGTTTATCGCCATATGCTAGTGTTGAAGCTGTTCTGTGGGCTTCAGAGAGTAAACCGACCTGATCCAGGATCTTCTCGGCTTCTTCTCTAAGAACCACATTCTTCTTTAATGAACTCAGAATGGAAAAACCCAGCCTGTAATGGATCACCAGTGGAGTAATAACATTTTCGAGCACGGTGAGATGTGGGAAAATATTTGTTATCTGAAATGACCTCAGAAGCCCCATTCCAGCCAGCTTAAAACTTGGGACACCTGACACGTCCGTACCTTCAAAAAAAATCTGACCACGAGTAGGTTTGTATCGACCGGAAACCACATTGTAAAAAGTAGTCTTGCCTGCTCCATTAGGACCAATCAAAGCTGCCAGTTCGCCCTTTCTCACCTTGACGGAAACCCCGCGAAGCACATGAAATTTGCCAAAATTTTTATATAGATCCTTGACCTCGAGTAGTGGGGTTTCATTCATTGGCTGGTCCACCCTTTGATTTCGACAGCAAATACTCAAACGAACCAAGAACACCTCTCGGAAATACTAGAACCATCGCCACAAGAGTCGCTCCCAGGAATATCATCCAGTTGTTCGTGTAGGAAGTGATGAAATGTTCAAGAATAAAGAATATTCCTGTTCCAACCACCGGGCCTAGAAAAGTTCCCGATCCTCCAAGAATGGTCATAAGTACAGCCTTGCCTGAAAAAGACCAGTGGAGCATTTCCGGGGCCGCTATCCTGTTGAAAAGCGCAAACAGGATTCCAGCCAGACCGGATAAAGATCCGGCTATGACAAATGCGTACAATCTTACGGATCGAATATTCGATCCAACAAAAGAAACCCTCTGACTGTTTTCCCTTGTCGCTGTTAACAGCAATCCAAATGGTGAAAACACGACCTGTCTGAGAAAGATTATAGCTAAAAGTGATATCCCCAGTGTAAGCCAGTAGAAATACCTCGGATTAAAGAGTTCAATGTTAACAAAATACAATGAAATGGGGGGCAACAAACCCAATGTCAGGCCATCACTTCCACCAGTGACATCACGCCAATTGTGAGCTACGGTGTATAGCATCATCCCAAAACCAAGCGTCAATATAGCGAAATATATTTCATCCAGACGCACGCAAAACCATCCAATTACTAACGAAACCAAAGCCGCTCCAGCGACTCCAGCCAGGAGAGTCAACCACAAAGAACTGGAAACATGCGTCACGAATAACACTGACAGATATGCCCCAACTCCAAAGAACCCGGCCTGGCCGAAAGATAAAAGCCCCGTGTACCCGAATAGGAGATTAAAACTCATTGCGTAAATGCTCATAATGAGGATCTCCGTCAGAATGATTACCCAGTGAGTGGAAAGCAAACAAGGAGCGCACGACAGAAATCCAACGACTACAACCAGCGCAAGTATCTTCAGCAGGCTTGACCCTGAATTCATCAAGCCTCCTCTCCGAAAAGGCCTCTTGGCCGTGTCAAAAGAATTATGGCCAGTAAAAGGTATGGCAGAGCCATTTGAACATTAGGAGCCCAGGAAGCTCCGAACGCTCCCAGTAATCCGAGTATAAGCGCCCCCACAAACGCGCCCGGAAAACTGCCCATGCCTCCAATTACGACCACGATAAAACTTTCAATAATTACGTGCTCCCCCATGGCGGGACCAACACTTTGATGCGGCGCTGCCAAGGCCCCGCCCAAACCTGCTAGCCAAGCGCCAAACCCAAATACCGCAGTAAAAAGTATTGGAGCGCGAATTCCAACTGTCTCAGCCATCTCCCTGTCCATTGCGGCCGCTCTGATAATTCTTCCCCACCTCGTTAGGGAAAAAAACGCCCACAGGACTATTCCCAAGGCCGGGCCAATAACAAGTAGAAAAAGCCGGTAAACGGGATACGTCTGGTTGAACAGTGGAAAAACACCACTGAGGATTTCCGGTGGATTCACTATGTGATGGGCCGGCCCCCAAATCAGTCTCACTCCATCATCCAGAAACAGCATGACTCCGAAAGTAAGCAACAATTGGAAGCTGACATCTCTGTCATAAACTCGTCTTAACAAAAAACGCTCAATCAGAATGGCAAGAATGGCCACCGCTACTGGGGCCAATACCATCCCGACCCAGAATGAGGATACCCATCGCACAAATTGCATGC
>DYRE01000343.1 GCA_020718965.1 Desulfomonile tiedjei | reverse complement strand
ACCGGGCTTACCGGGCTTACCGGGCTTACCGGGCTTACCGGGCTTACCGGGCTTATCAGGCTTATCGCCTGGTTCATCCCTCTCTTTGGGCTCCCCATATGTCTTACAGGACTTATTCTTGGTATTAAAGGCAATAAACCCCCAAACACAGGGTTCCCCATCATGGGAATCACCCTATCTATTATTGGCTTGGTATTAACTATTATCAATTCCACCATCGGAGCCTATCTTGGTGCCACCGGACAACTATAACTCCAAAACCTACATGCCCAGCATCTTTCCATCAGAATCTACCGAACAAATCCTTGACAAAGCTGACCAATTACTTTTTGACATTATTCAAAAAGAATATGGTGCAGAAATACCTAGCTATCTCCTAAACCAATTCCGGTATAGCCGCCCAGGAAGAACCCCCTCCCAACCAACACCCAGCTTATCCATTCCCCCAGACCTCATCCCTGAAACATTCTTCGAATTTTTGGTGGAAACCTCCAAAAAAAGCCGAAAAACCCTTATGGCTCTTGCCAGTCGGGGATCATCCACTCCCATTATGGAACCGGAAATCCTCCCGGCCTGTGTCGTTCCTTTTATCAAAATAGAAAATCTTCTCATAGACCTTACATACAAATCCCCCTTTGGCACCGCCACCCTGATCCACCCTATCCCCTTCCTCAAAGAAGCCCTCCAAACTTCACATCCCACTGGGTCTGAATTAACTGCGGAAGACCTCCTGCGTAGATTTCTGGGAGTCTTTAAAATCCACTACATATTTACCACTCTCAGCGAATTCCAACGCGTCCAAACAAAAAGGATTGGAAACGAAAAATTAGAAGAAACCACCTTTTTAGAAATCGAAGAAAAAAACCCCCAAGAAATGATTGCCCC
Source organism: Desulfomonile tiedjei (assembly GCA_020718965.1). GTDB lineage: Bacteria > Desulfobacterota > Desulfomonilia > Desulfomonilales > Desulfomonilaceae > CAJBEZ01. The sequence continues at coordinate 1,758 of DYRE01000343.1, read as the reverse complement.
CCTCACGCTCCTCGAAAGCCTGGAGCTTCTTCCAAAAAAACAGGATCCAAACAAAAAATATGACCTGTGGGATAAACAAAAAATTGAGGAGACCCTCCTAACTATCAAAGACGTCCGTCCAAAAGAAGGGTCCCACCACAGAACAGAATGGACGGCTCTCTCCACGGAAAACCCCTATCTTAACTTGGAAAATACTCCCGCCCAAGAAAAGCTTATCGCCATTTTCCCAGCCCAAGCACAAAAACGCTTTGAATGTTTCCCCCTACACCTCGAAGAAAACCTCATCACACTGGCCGTCCACCAACTCCCCCCCATTCAAGTACGCACAGAAATTATCACAAGCCTCGCTTTCCGCTGCAAAATCCAATACATACTCGCTAATAGAAATCAAGTTATGGGGCTTATCAATAAAGCCCTCTCTACAAAAGTTAATATTCAAGTCATTGCATCAGAAATTGAGCATGAAGCAAATACGGAAGACCTTAGCTCCGAACGTATCAACATTGAAGAACTTATCAAAGGTGGAAAAGACGATGAAACAACTGTTATCCAACTCCTCCAAGCCCTCATCGTTCAAGCTGTTCAAGACAAAGCTACAGATATTCACGTTGCTAGCGCCCCCGAACACCTCTCCATCAGATTCCGCGTAGATGGCATTCTACTCCCCTACCCACACCAACTCCCCAAGGGACTCGACAAACCCCTCATTACCCGCATCAAAATCGTCTCCTCCATCAATACCCAAAAAACCGGCATGCCAGAAGATGGCAAATATGCCACAAAACTTGGAGGGCTCGAATACGAAATCCGCGTCACCACATGCCCCACTATACATGGGGAAAAAGCCATCCTCCGTATCCAACCCAAATCATCCACAATTCCCACACTGGAATCCCTTGGGTTCCAAGGAATTGAAAAACAAGTGATCATCCGATCCATTGACGCCGACCACGGACTCGTCGTCATCTGCGGCCCAACTGGAAGTGGAAAAAGCACCACCCTCTATGCTGCCATCGGCATGATTGACCGTTCCCAATGGAACGTCATCACAGGGGAACAACCTGTGGAAATCAAAATCCCAGGCTGCGAACAAACATCTATCACCAACCAACTCTCTTTCGCAAAATTTGTCACGGCCACCCTCAGACAAGACCCCGACTACATCATGATCGGGGAAACCCGCGATAAAGAAACCACTGAAGAACTCGTGCGTGCCGCCATCACCGGCCACAACGTCATGACGACCCTCCATACCAATAGTGCCGCCTCGGCCCCTGCCCGCCTCATCGACCTCGGTGCCAAACCTTACCTTCTAGCCGATGCCCTCGTCGGAGTCTGCGCCCAACGCCTCCTCCGAAAACTCTGTGGAAACTGCTCACAAAAAGTCCCCATACCATCAAGAAAAAAACTCTCTGAACTCGGAATTAGAGAAGACTGGATGCTCGGAAATGAAAATATGCACCAGCCTATCGGTTGCAAAATGTGCCGAAATACCGGATATGCCGGACGAGTCGCCGTCATCGAAGGGTACACTATTACAAACCCCATCCGAGAAATTATTCAATATAAAAATGCCGATCCACGATCCATCCAAGCCCTCATGGAAAACCAAGGATCCAAAAGCCTCTTCCAACATGCCGTGGAAAATGTTGCCCGTGGAATCTGCTCGCTCTCAGACGCCCTCGCCATTCAAAGTATTGACTAACCTAACCCAAGTTTCTTATTTTCCTGATTTGTGAAGTTTCTAAAAACCATAAC
>DYRE01000033.1 GCA_020718965.1 Desulfomonile tiedjei | reverse complement strand
ATAGTGGTTCCCCCAACAATGTGATTGTGTTAAGAGGCGCTGCGGAAACCGAAGTTTCAAGCTCAATAGAGAGAAACCAGGCAGACATAATAGAAACTCAACCGGAGGTTGAACAAGATTCTACAGGCAACCAGGTAGCCGCAAAAGAAACGTTGGTGCTTGTAACCTTGCCAAAGAAAAAGACAGGAAACCCCACCAATGTTGTAATCCGCGGCGCCTCAAGACACTCTGTTGAACTTCGTCCTCAAATCAAGCTGTTATCCGGCAGGATTCCCAAGCCCGGCAGATTTGAAGTCATGGCCGGTATGAACATTTCCAGAAACATTGAAGGAGCTTCACTCGGAGAGACATTGAAATTAGGAATGGTGTCGTGGAAAGTGGTCGGCATCTTTGACGCTGGAAACACCGCGTTTAACAGTGAATTGTGGGCTGATTGCGATCAGATCATGGCTGCGTTTCGCCGTAATAGTTATTCTGTAGTCGTAATGCGAGTCCCCGGTAACAATAGTTTCATACAGTTGAGAGAGCGACTTGAGAAAGACCCAAGACTCAGCGTTCAGGTAAAACGGGAAATCGATTTTTACAAAGAGCAGTCTGAAATGATGTCCAAGTTCATCAGGTTACTCGGGTTTGCCATGACTGTTTTCTTTAGCGTCGGGGCTGTGTTGGGGGCCATGGTTACAATGTACACCACAGTAGCTAATCGTACGAGAGAAATTGGAACTCTTCGGGCGATAGGTTTCAGCCGTCCCGACATATTGTTAGCCTTTCTGACCGAATCCCTTTTCCTCGGTATTCTTGGAGGATCTCTGGGAACACTTGCCAGTTCTTCTCTTCAGTTCCTCACAATATCCACACTAAACTGGGAAACTTTTTCAGAGATAGCGTTCTCATTCAGGTTGACTCTACTGGTATTCTTCAAAAGCATGGTTTTCGCTATGACCATGGGACTTATTGGAGGGATGCTGCCCGCGATCAGAGCCGCTGGATTAAAAATAGTCGACGCGTTGAGATAGGCGCGAGCCGCCTATCTGTTTTTCTGACGGCCCTTATCCGCTCTTATGTTGGTGGATTTCTTCCTGGCTTCAGAGATCTTCCACTGAATTATTGAGCGCCATTTAGAATCCCGTACCAATGGGAGAGCTTGGTTGTATACTTCGAGAGCCTTTGAATGCTCATTCTTGGTTTCATACAGACTGGCTAGATATTCCATTGCCAGATAATAATCAGGTCTCAGTTTCAGAGCGGTTTCATAGTCGCTTATAGCGTCATCAATCCTATCTGTCATTTGATAGGCTGACGCCCTCTGTATATAAAATCCAGGATTATCGGGATCAAGATCTATCGACTTGTTGTAAAAATCAATGGCCAAATTCCATTCCCTTTTCATGGAAGCTACGTAACCTTCCCGGAAATAATCCTCGGCGTTGGAACTCCAACAGATGTGCGGGATGACAATCGAGGCCAAACAAAGAATCAGAATGCAATGATATGTCCGCAGTCGCATTTCCATCCCCTTTAAAGCGGCTCGCCACAGGGCAAAAAAATACTCATTAGGAAAATTTTCAGTTTATGGCTTTACATTAACACAAATCATCGTACATGACAATTTTACAAAGCCACTGTGCATTGTTTATATGACTCAACAGATCGGCGTGATTATTTTTATCTCTGCGAAACAAACTATGGGAACCGTTGTCATCGGAATAAGTTATGGCGAATTTTGAGCCCGTTGCAGCGAGAGGAAAACCAACACTACCTTTTCGTGGGGCCATGAAAACCATAATGCCAAACTTCAGAAAAAGGATTTCAAAAATGGACAAACAGACTGATTTGAGCACAATCGCCACTTTTTTCGTCGCGATTTCTTTCACGGTTGTTCTTGCGTTTGCGATTCCCCCTTTGGCCGTTGCGGATAAGCAGAAGGACACTCTTCCCAGCGCTACCATGACTCCAACTGAGCACAAACCGGCGCAGCTTGACACAAAGAACAAGAAACATCATACAGCCACGGGAAAACATTCTGACCCATCGGAGATGATGAAAAGTGGGGCAGACACATTTATGCAAGGATTTGAACTTGCTCACGGGAAAAAAGATAAAACCGGAATCAAGATGATGCTGGATGGGCACAAAATGATGGCCAACTGTGAAGGTATATGGGCTAAGGATGGCAATGAATTTTCTGGTTCCAAAAAATCCATACATGAAGGACACGCGATGATGATGCGTGGATATAGTATGATCAAGAATGAAAAAGATGCGTCAGAAGGCGCAAAGATGATTGAGGAAGGCTACAGGAAAGTGACTGATGGCATAAAAACCCTGCAAACAGAGACCAATTCGACTAAAGGAAAAGATAAAATGTAGCAAATCTTCGATCCCGGATCGATAGAACTTCCAAAACAAGATGCTGGGCGTTTCTCGTTGAGGACGCCACGCATCTTGGCAAGAGATCTGAGTACAGTTCTTGTCCGGAATCAAGTGAAAACATTTTTCAGCGCCTATTTCACATATTTTTCGTACAAGATGGAAACAGTAGTCAAGAGATTACGTCATAATTCAATCGCTTGGTCGATTCACCTGAAATGAGGTATGGGCTTGAAACTTGATTGCATAGGTTTTGGTTCCATAAACATTGACGAATTCTGGGAGGTCCCTGAGGAATTCTTCAGACTCATTGGTGTTTATCCCGGGCAAGAGGTTGTCCGAAATGTTGAATGGTTCAACCAATACTACCCGTTGCTAAAACAAACCGCATCGATGAAAGGCATTGGGCCTGGGGGTTCGGCGGCCAACACCATTGCGGCTTTGCACAGCATGGGGTTCTTGACCGGATTTTATGGAGCTGCAGGGAACGACGCGGACCAGATTATTACACTTGAAGAGCTTGGCTCTGAACATCTTCTCAAAATTCGCCGGGTTGATATGCCATCCGGCAGATGCCTTGCTTTGATAGATCACAAAGATCCAAATAGGGACCGTGCCCTAATCATTGTCCCTAACGCCAATGGATTGGCTGATTTAGAAGCCTCAGACATTCAGTATTTTTCTGAATCTTCATGGATACACATGACATCATTCGTAGATTTGAAACCACTCGACGCCCAGAAACGCTTAATAGGGGCGCTTCCAGAATCGGTGAGAGTCAGTTTTGATCCCGGGGTTGTGTACTGCAGAATGGGCGCAAAAGCCTTGGAGACCATTCTTCTGAGTAGCGAAATCCTGTTTGTGACTACAGAGGAACTTTTTATGATGACTGGTCTGGTTGATTTGAACAAAGCGGTTTCCATTCTTTTGGGACATGGAGTAAAAACTGTTGTTGTTAAAATGGGGCCAGAAGGAATCATGGCATTTGAATCTAACCAACAGTTTTTCCAGAAGCCAATAGTTGCGGCAAGAATTGTCGACCGAACTGGCGCCGGAGACGTAGCCGCGGCTGGATTCCTCGCAGGCCGGATTCTTGAGCTATCAATAACTGATTGTCTTCAATTAGGCGCTGCCGCCGCGTCTTACAGCATACAGGATTACGGTAGATCATCATATCCGGACAGACAATTCCTGAAAAATTTTCTCGCCAATTTAAACAAAAACGTCTATCTCTAGAGCATAACTTCCCGTATCAAACATTTTCAACCTCACAATTAGGAGTCGCATATGCCACAGACATCCAGAAAAATTTTTGTGACTGACTGTGAGGGGCCTGTTACAAAAAATGACAACGCGGCGGAACTTGCGGAAGCATTCATTCCACAAGGGTCAATTTTTTTCAAAAAAGTTAGCCTTTATGATGATTACCTAGCCGAAATCATTCATAAGCAGGGCTACAAAGCCGGAGATACTCTTAAGCTGATACTTCCATTTCTTAAAGCCTTTGGCGTTGATGACAGGAGCATGCAAAAGTTTTCTCGTCGCAATATTGAGATAATACCCTTTGCTGATAAGGTATTGAAACAAATTCAGGAAATTGCCCCAGCATACATTGTCAGCACCAGTTATTCCCAATACATCGACGCAGTCTGCGAGGCAATAGAGTTTCCATCCCAGTTTACCTTCTCCACCCTGGTAAACTTTGACCTCTTCAGCCTTTCAGAGTCGGAAAAGAAAGTTCTCAAGACTGCTCACGCCAGAATAGTTGATTTACCTGACTTCACTATAGATGACTGCGTTAGATCGGTTTCGGATATTTCAGCGTCCGACATGGATGTGATCAGCCAGCTTGACACTTTCTTTTGGGATGAACTTCCCGAATTAGACATTTATGCCTTATTGGAATCAGTTAACCCCATAGGAGGTCAGGAAAAGGCTGCAGCAATACGCGAAATCATAAGGATTGAAGGGGCGGGATTGGATGATGTTATTTATGTTGGTGACAGTATAACTGATGTGGATGCTTTTCGCCTGGTCAAGTCTGGAGGCGGTCTTGCGGTTTCCTTCAATGGGAATCATTGGGCTGTGAGGGAAGCCTCAATGGCTTTGACGGCCAGAAACGCCTCTCCTATAGGATGGATAGCGCACGCATTTATTACCCAGGGTCTGGAGAGTTTGGAAGATCTGATGATTCAGAAAGTAACTCCAGAAAATGAAAGTGTCTTATCGGAACATAGTTCCCGAATTAGAAAAACTGTGAGAACCGAAACGATTGGGGCGTTAGGATAAATTTTAATCGAAATTTAATAAATATAAGGTATGAATTTCCAGGTCCGCTTCCTGTAATCGTTGTAGCCGGGATAGCGTTGTTCGAGCACACTCTCCTCTTTATATGCCTTTATCACGTATAGAGCTGTCATCATCAACCAGAAAAGAAAAGACCATTTACTACCCCAATAAATCACATAACCTAGAAATGCAAATATTACAGCCGTATACATTGGATGCCTGACTTTGGAATAAATACCGCTGGTGGCTAAAACGCCGCTTCGACGAGGAGCGGCAAAAACCCTGAAGTTCCTGCCAAGAACCCGATAAGCCATGTATGCTGCGACAAAACCACTAATTCCTATTGTTCCACCAATCCATCTCTGCAATCCTGACACATGAATCCCGGTTGACCATTTTTCGATTGGAGCCAATGCCAGCATGATAACCTGCATCGACACATATGCTACGGATATAGCCTTGTAATCTTTACCTCTTCCGCTAGTGTCCCTGCTTGATCTGGTCAATCTGAAAGGCCCTGATTGTTTTTTCCCACGGTTAAGAATCATATAATAAATGAGTCCCCAGTGGAGATTGTACACTTGCTCAAAGCCCATTTTTCGAAGCATCACCGCCACTGCTGGAGATCTGTGGCCGGAAAAACAAGTCACTAGCACCGGCTGACTTTTAGAGTGAGACAAGGCTGCATCGTAAAGTCCAACGCCCCAGGGGAAATTATCGGCTCCCTCAAGCCTGTTCCACTGGAATTCAGCTTTTGTTCTAACGTCTACCACCCATGTGTCATCCGGAAGCTTGTCTATCCTCCAGGGTGATATAGGTCTCGCCCCTGCGGATACTGTGACAATCTCAGCTCCTATAATCAAACCTAGTAGTTGAGACATAAGACTGGTTTTGGGAGTTGGGTCATTTGATTCAAACGATTTTCCGATTGAATCCTGGGAATTGACTGTAAGGAATATGATTGCGCTCAACGTAAAAAAAAGAAGTGTCCAAAGACCCCAACCATAAAAGCTTCCAGTCAAAATATTTAAAGCCAGAGACAAGAATATTGTCGAGGAAGTCAAAGGTATAAGAAGCGATTCCCCATGTACTTGGGAAAGAGCGCTGATACTGCCCCCGGCGACAGGAAGAAAAACCAGATAACTAACTAGCTCCAAAATCGATAATATAAACAAAACAATCCCGATAGTTCCGGCCAAAAGAGTAGCTACCGATTTCCAAATTCCAATCGATTGAAATGAGAAACCGGTCTCGCTCCATACTGCGATCGACCAAACAACCATCAAGGAATAAAAGATCAGTAGCAGAGGTCGGCGCATCTCGTATTTTTCAGAAAATTCGAGCGCTCCCACTATTAGTCTTTCAATTTGTGAATTTGAATTCGGCTTGCGACACGACGGACTCAAGCCGAATTAAAACAGGAAGTGTATTTATCTGGTGCGCATTCGTCTCAGTTTTTTGAGGAGTCTTTTACGCGCAGCCATGGCTTTTCTTTTTCGTTTTACACTGGGTTTCTCATAAGCTCGACGTTTTTTGGTTTCCGTTAGCACCCCAGACTTTTGAACCTGTTTCTTAAATCTTCGCAATGCGTTTTCAAAAGGTTCGTCTTCTTTTACGTAAACTCCAGGCATTAAGAGAGGCTCCTTTCGTTCAACAGACCTCAACTTACAAAGGGCCAAATTCAATCCTGATATCCAGAAGTAGCCTAGACATCAGAATTTGACATAACTTCAGGTTTTAGACCTTTGTAAGGGCTTATGTTGTAAATAAATCGTCTCACTTTGCGCATATGGCTAGCGAGCAGGGGATTTTCTTGAACACTTGTAGGTTTGCCGGATATTGCTGGACGGAAGTATCAAATCCCTTCTTTTCGGTGAAACCAGGCTTATTCTTCTATGCTGCGAAACACCTAAATGATGGCAGGAACTTAACTCCTGAAGTAACATCGATATAATCTTTTTATATTAAACGACATTTTCAGCCAGGTCAAGGAAAAGCTCCAAAAAATTGTAACCCCTTGTTACTAGCGGGAACCTGACCAAAGTCCACAATGAATTCAAGGAAACTATATCAAGTCGCCACTAATAGCTGAGCGACTGCGGAAACTTCATTGTTTACTGTTCCTACTCATCAAAGCCAGACGTTTCTGAACCGATCGATCCTGAAACGCTTCGGGGTTATGCAAATAGTCATTTATTACACTCCATTCAGAGTCATGCATGATTCCCCTGAGCAAATCCAGGCCCATGCTCTTCAAAGGAATCAGGCTAATGATTTTAAAACCAGACACTTCGGCTGCTGCGCTTGCGCCCTGTTCCCTATCTAAAATCACTACTACGTTTTTGCACGAAATCTTTTTCAAGCCTCTGATTTTCGCCTCATGTTTGATTTGTTCAAAAGCAATTAATTTGCTGTCAAATCGGGTAACGAGATCATCAACTAAAGCTAGATTATCGCCCTCTTTGATTTCACCTTCTACCAATGAATGCTCGCCATACTCGACTATCACTTCACGGAAATTCTCGACCGATTTAACACCCTCCATCTTACGTGTAAAGCAGCCCGGGGAATTTCCCGCGTAACACATACCTGCCGCTATTGGGATTCCCGCCATTGCAATGCCAACTACCCTGTTTAACTCGGGGGCCTCATACATGGCCATTTTGGACAAAGCTAAGCATGTTTCGACAAAAACTTCCGGATAAGACATCAGAGGACGGAGCTGAATATATAGAGGACTGTACATACCTGAAACAAGAGTCCATCCATCCGCTTTGTCTCTGTAGAAGGTTCTAATCATTTTGTGTTCGTACAGTAACCGCAGTATTCTTTTGGCGATTTCCGGCTTTTCTTGCAGCCATGACATAGTTGCCTCCCTTGGTTCTCAAAGAATGAAAAAACGGATCAAGTCTACTAATAGCTATCCTGGTTAGCCCCAGCCAACACAATAGTGTCTATGCCTCCTGATCATCAAGTTTTATCGTATGAGATAATCGAGTTGGAAACAACCTGCTCAAGTTGACTGAAGACAAACAATATATTACTTTTCAAGTTCAACATCAGATACTGGAATTAAATCTCTAAGGATTTTTAAATGTTTCAAGGCAAGAATGTTCTCATAGTTGGCGCAAGAGAGGGAGGATATGGGGCCTCAATCGGACGCGCTTTCATCCGCGCGGGGGCAAGAGTCCTAGGAACTTCATTGGATCCACAGAACCCTCGCGAAAAGATCTTTTTCAAAGAAAATGGCATAGACTTGCTATCGACCCCTCTAAAATTCGACATTGATCGCAGAGATGGGGTATTTGGGTCCCTCAAAAAGATCTCAAATGAAATTGAAGCCAGTGGGGTCGGCAAACTCGACGCAGTTGTACATACCGTGGCGGGTGGTTTTCCCAGACAACCCTCGGTGATGAAGGCCGTAGGTGACATCCTCAAAGGAAAACTGACATTCAACGATATGGCAACCTTGGTCAAACGAAATGTATACTATGTGAACGCGGGATCATTCTCTGACTTAGCCGAAGGACTTGATGATCTTGTGGAATCGGACACTCATCTGGTGGCTCTAACATATCGGGGCGACTTACCTTATTTTATCAGCGACACCAAGGCTTACCTCGAAAGGCTGGCCACTCGGTTGGCAAGATTGGGGAAACGTACACTGATTGCCGCTCTCCCAGAAGCCTGGACCCAATCATCCCAGTTTTTCACAGGAATCGAGCTTGCTGTCATACATCTCTATCTCACACAATTGAAGCCCACAGAGGTTTTTACAGGTGACATCGGAGAACTTCACGAGAAGATGCGGTCACATCTATCTCAACTGGAAGGTTTTGATAAACTCCTGAGTCGAATTGACTTCAGGCTACATGCGAGATGGAAGTCTATTGTTGAAACAGCTGACGTTCTGGAGCTAAACAAATTCGTTAGCGAGTTCTTTGGTGAGATGAGGTCCGACAGTTCCTTCTCAACTCTCAGGAGAGCGGTCGAAATCATATCTGACTTTGTCAGGGAGTCTTCGGGCATCGTTTTAGTAAACAGACTGTTGGGTCCTGGAAACTACTCGTCAGGTGACGTTCGCCAGGTTCACTACGCTGACCTTGGGGGAGCAACCATAATTGGACTGGCAGCCCCGCGAAAACCAAATTTCCGGGACTCACCCAGAACAAATAAGTGGGTTACTTATGAAAAAAATGAAATCGTTAAGACTCTCAACATGTATGGCGCCAACTTCCTGTTTCTGGATCGAGTCATTATGGAGGAAGGGGAAATCCGAGAAGGTATGCTCGGTTTCGCGCGGTTTCGTGTACCAACTCCGGACCAGAACCCCTTACTAAAAGATCACTTTGTAAACATGCCAATGTTTGGGGGTCATCTTCAAATGGAAGCGGTGGCTCAATTTGCCGCTTTCATGGTTTTACGACTTCTTAAAAACCGGAAAATGATTCCGATTCTCACTGGCACCGCCTTCCCGGATCTCAACACAATGGCTCCTCCGGGAGAAATACTTACTATTGTAGGTCGCATAAACATGCGCGACAAAAGAGACTTGGTCCTGGAAGCCTTTATAGAAAACCGATTTGCACGTACATATGGAACAATCAAGGGAATGGTTCTCAACGAGAGATTAGTGAGAAAGATGTTATCATCTTTCAGCTCAGGAGAATCAGATTTGGACTAGTGTATTCTGGTAAGCTATTAATTTATTGTTTTCCTAAACCTTATAAATGTATAGATTTAGACATAGCTAGCTTGGTGTTTTCTTTTAAGGATAATATTGATGCCATCTCATAGGTGGGATATATCGGCGTCGCAGAACAAAATTGCTGAGTTGGCGTCCGTCATCGGCGAACATAAACAATCCAAGGTTCTTGTGCTTTGCCATAACAACCCTGATCCTGACACGCTGGCGAGCGCGTACGGGTTCAGTTATCTTCTTCAAAAGAAATTCAACACTAAGAGTCTGATTGGCTACGGGGGCGCGTTGACCAGAGCTGAAAATAAGGCCATGGTCAATAGGTTGAGAATTCCAGTAAATCGAGTTGACCAAAATGATTTGAGGGCTCATAAGCATGTAGCTTTGATCGACGCACAGCCATTAACCGGCAACAACCTCATGATGTCGAGATTGAAACGTCCCTTTGTGGTAGTAGATCATCATCCCCTCCGCAGAGCCTCGCAAAGGGCCATGTTCTATGATATCCGTCCCGAGTTTGGCGCAACTTCGACCATTATTACAGAATACCTCGTCGCAGCGGAATTGACCCCGCCAAAGTCGGTGGCTAACGCCTTGTTCTATGGCATAAAAACTGACACGAATTCATTGATCAGAAGTTGCTGCAAGTCTGACCAACACGCATTCAACTATCTGGCTTCAATTTCCAACCCTAGAGTCATTGGGGCAATAGAAAAACCCGCCCTACCCCTAAGTTATTTCGGGGATTTACAGACGGGGCTGGCCAACACTCTTATTTTCAGGGATGTGGCATGTTCTTACATTGGAAGAGTGAAAACGGATTCAATAATTCCGGAACTAGCCGACATCCTTTTACGAATTGAAGGAGTTAAATGGTCCCTGTGCCTCGGACAGTTTGATGAAATGATGGCGATCTCCCTGAGATCAAAGTCTCGCACACAGAGCGCGGGACTCATCTTAAGAAAACTTGTCGGAAAGACCGGGTCAGCGGGCGGACACAGAGAAATGGCCGGGGGACAGATTCCGATTGGAATTATGGAGGGTCAACAAAAAACTGCTTTACCTTCACAATTGATTACGAAATTCTTGAAGTTGCTCAAAAGAGAGAATTCGAATTCAAAACCTCTGGTGCGAAGAGATTAGAATCATCGAAAATTTTGAGGTAAGCTTCAACAGAACGGATTCGACTATTTTCGCTGGACCGAATCGAGATTGACACAATGATTCGGATATTCCCCTCTCGATAACATAAAAACGTTATTTTTAACTTCTTGCCCTATTGCCTCATAATTCTGACGAGTCACTCCCCCAACATGGGGAGTCGCGAAGACATTGTCCATACTCAGCAATGGATGAGATGGATCCACTGGTTCAGTTGTAAAAACATCCAAACCGGCGCCGGCTATCAAACTCTCATTCAACGCTTTTACCAGATGATCTTCGTTAACTACGGGTCCACGAGACACATTGATCACAATCCCGGTGTCCCTCATGTTTTCAAACAGCCGAATGTCAAAAAGGTTACGAGTCCCACTATTAAGAACTACGGTAGAGATTACGAAATCTACTTCCCGCGCCATTCTTAAAAGATCTCTTGTATCGCCGACTTTTCTCAAGCCCATCTCTCTCTCGAGCCTGTCATCCGGTGTCCTTCTTATAACATCCACTTCCATACCCAGATAGCGCATCTTTTTGGTTAGAGCCTGGCCAATTTTACCGAATCCAACAATCAGGCCGCTCTTCCCAAATAGGGTCTCGCCCATTGGGTAACCGCAAATTCCATCTTGAAGAGATTTACGACATTCGTGTATCTTCCTTGAAACTCCCATCATCAAAAAGATGGCGTGTTCGGCTGTTGATTCAGCGTTTGGCGTGGCATCGCCCGGGACATTGCATACCAAAACGCCAAATTCATTGGCCGCTTCAATGTCTACCCCTTCCAATCCGACTCCCCACTGCTGAATAAGTTTTACGGCGCTTCTGGAGATTATTGAACGATCAATTCGAGTCATGAGAGGAACCAACACATGCGAGTCTCTGGCTGAATCTGGCAGTCTTTCTGCCTGACAACTTTGAACATCGTGTTCGGGAAGGAGTCTCCTCAAGAGATCTGGAGCGGATGAAAACGTTTTGCCACAAAATAGAATCTTCATTATTAAGTCCTTTGCTGTGGACTTTCGATTAACAAATTGAAATTCTCAATATTGACCGATCTGTTTAAAGCCAAACCCGGAACTCCCGTCTACAGGACAAATATTTGCCTCAAGGTATGCATTAATTGGAAAAAGGGGGCAAGTATTTCCAGGAACAATGAATCTTGGGAGTTGGATCCCCAGCAAATCCGATTTCCCGAATCCGGATCTTTTTGCTACTAGAGGTTCTCCTGGTGTTTCGGAACCAGGGTCTATAGGGATTTTAATATTTCTGATTTGTCTGTTTCTCTCACAGACTACTATTATGCTCTGAACGTTGTGCGCTTGATCAATTTCGTCAGCGCCTTGGACAAATCTCTCCCTGTATCCACAGGAATGACACAAAAGTTCCAGCACCGCCACCTCGGATGCTGCAATAGACGGTATCCAGAATATCGACAACACAGCTAGTCCTAGCAGTAAATGTGGGCGATCCACCATTTCTATCCACCGCTTTCAATTATTTTATCAAGTGACTTTTTGTCTTCATCCAAAATCTCTCCAAAAGACAAGAAACAGGAGGTTTAGAAGACTACTAAGGGGAATTTAATTCTGTCTATCCCATTTTAAACGCACAGCGCAGCTAACTTCCTCATGAAAAAGCTCTATGTCCTCGAGCGACTCCAACCTTCTACAGGGGATAGAATCCAGAGCGTCGAGGCAAATCCTGTGTATCAAATTAAAGGGGATTCTCTCTTTCAGAAACATATCGACAGCGACCTCGTCAGCAGCATTGAGTATTACTGGATAAACATTTTCATCCTGGTTCAGGGCGTCGTATGCCGCTTTCAGCAAAGGGAACTTTGTCATGTCAGGTTTCTCGAAGGAGAGAGACGAGATGCTGGTTAAATCAAGGGGACTTGGTCCAGATGGAATTCGGTGAGGATAGGCTAGCGCATAGCTTATCGGAATCCTCATGTCGGTAGCCCCCACCTGATCCATTATTGATCCGTCAGAGAACTCGACCATAGAATGGATTATGCTTTGCGGAT
>DYRE01000342.1 GCA_020718965.1 Desulfomonile tiedjei | reverse complement strand
CCATTGATAGACTTAACGAGTCGACTAAATCGGGAAACCCAGCGCCTGTAGCTCTGGTTGATTTGCTGATGCCTGGTATGGATGGTTGTGAACTCATAGAAAAGATAAATGAGAATTTTGGCGTGTACAAACCAAAAATAATAGCGATGACTTCATCTAACCCCGCCGTGGGATGCGAAAAGTGCCTGGACCTTGGGATTGACGCATATTTGAGAAAGCCCCTGAGCCAGTCAGTGCTTTTGAATACCCTGGTTATGGTTTTGGGGCCGGACAGGATAAATCCGGCAAAAACAGTCGAACAAGGAGACGCCTCCAGCCTCGACTTGTTCCGCCCGTTAAAAATACTCCTCGCTGAAGACAATCCAATCAACCAGAAGATGGCAAAACTGATTCTGGAGAAAAAAGGGCACAGCGTAACAACCGCTGAGAATGGAAAAAGGGCTATAGAGAAATTTGAGACTGAAAAATTTGATATTATTCTGATGGATGTCCAGATGCCGGAACTCGATGGACTTGACGCAACCCGTACGATTCGTCAACTGGAGGCCCGGACAGGATGCAGGATTCCCATAGTGGCCATGACCGCTCACGCTGTGAAAGGAGACAGGGAAATGTGTCTCAACGCAGGGATGGATGGTTACGTTTCAAAGCCTATATCGAGGTCGGAGCTTTTCGAAACGATGCGAAAAGTGATTTCCAAGGCCAACGTTTAGGTTTATAAATGAACTTGCCAGTTCATAGTCCACATATTATGGCCGTAGCAATTGAATACTATAAACTGCTGGAAGGGCTTTAATGTCGGCATAAATTTTTTCAGCGAGAAAAACTACTCTTTGTTTTTTCAATTCTTGTGATGATGGAGAAAACAACATGCAACCACCGCTAGAAGAAGCAATAAGAACAAAAATGAGAACTCGTGGGATTTCGGCTACAGGGATTGAATCATTCCTTCGCATGGTGCGCCGTGCCGGTCAAAAGTCTCCGTATATTCCTCTTGACGATGTCTGCGCGCCTTCCGAAGAACTTCTTCTTCAGATCCCGGAGAATCCTGAGATTTTATCACAACTGGAGGAGGCGGGTGAGGCGCTGTTGAGCAAAGCGGTGGTAATCAAGCTGAACGGGGGCAGAAGTACCACGATGGGTGGTGAGGTGCCCAAGGGAATTCTGGTAGCCAAAGACGGAATGTCTTACCTGGAGATAATACTCGGGCAGATGAAGGCCATCAGAGACAAGTGGTCCATAGATATTCCGCTCGTACTAATGAACAGCTTCTTTACTCAAACTCCTACCATGGAAGTAATAAAGCAACTTGGAGCAAATGTCAGGACAATCGAACAGAAACAGGTTCCCCGGCTGCTTAAAGATACGCTGATTCCTATCGACACTGGAACCGATGACGACTGGGCTCCGCCTGGACATGGGGACGTATATGAAAGCCTGTCAGATTCAGGACTGCTCGATGAACTCCTGTCTGAAGGATATCACTGGGCTTTCATTTCAAATGTCGATAACTTGGCCGCAAATCTGGAACCCTGGATTCTCGGGCTTATCCAGAAGCATGACGCTGGATTTCTGATGGAGGTTACTGACAGAACCAACGAAGACCGAAAAGGAGGCACTCTCGTAGTTGGAAATGATAGGCTTCAGCTACTGGAAATAGCTCAGGTAGATCCTAAATCGAGCTTTGAGTTCATGGATATAGACCGTTTCAGAGTCTTTAACACCAACAACATCTGGGTAGATTTGATAGCCCTCAGAACAATTCTTGATCAAGGGTTGCTAAATCTTCCCATAATGCAGAACCACAAGAAGATACGAGGCGAAAACATAGTCCAGCTTGAGACGGCCATGGGAAGCGCCATAGGTTCTTTTCCAAGGGCCAGGGGATTAAAAGTCAGCAGGGATCGTTTTTTCCCGACTAAAAAGGTTGAAGATTTGTTTGTTTTGCAGTCAGACGTTTGTTTGCTTGATTCAATGTACAGACTCAGGAGAAATTCCTCCCGACTCTCGTCGCTACCTCCTGTTCCCTCTGTTTCTTTTGGTTCCGATTTTCTCGATTCTCCTCTCAGGATCTCAGAAAGATTTGAAGACTCAACAACCCTTTCCCTGCTGAATGCTGAATCCCTGAAAGTATCTGGATCAGTATTTTTCGAGCGTGACGTAACAATAGAGGGTAACGTCTCGATTGAGGCTGCGCCGGGTAAGACTCTCAAGATTGAGAGCGGCGCCGTACTAAAAGGAGGGAATTATTCATAAGCCTTACAGAAAGCTTTTTATATCATTTTTGATTTTGCTCCCTCCAAGGCCGATGATATCCGAATCGCTGAAACCAGCCTTTCTCAGAGGGATTATGATATCATCTACAAGATCTGGGACCCACGACTTTACTATTTTCAGAGAGTCGTCAGCCGGTTCGATCGTGAAAGCGCCCATATGCGCAGGGATGACAACCGTATCCCCCTGTTCAAGAGAGTGATTGTCCTGAAGGTTGCCACTAAGAATCTTACCCGACCCGGATATCACGTTGAATATCCAGAACGACCCGCGATCAGATTCCATTTCCAAGTTTTCCCTGATATCCCAGATACATGCTGCGAAATGACGACAGGCGCAAAGGAAGCTGCAATCGCTTTTGCCTTGATTTACGA
>DYRE01000341.1 GCA_020718965.1 Desulfomonile tiedjei | reverse complement strand
TTATAGATTTAAAAAACGGTAGGAGGAAGCCATGAAGATCAGAAAAATTGAAAAAGTATCCAAAGGTTTGTGCAAGTGCAAAAGTTCCTGCTGATTTCCTGAAAAACAGGATTATTTGTGATCCTGTAATGCTATTATGAATGTTATGGAAAACTCAGAGGACAGACTTTGCCAAAAAACATGTCATTATTATAAACCCCACCGAACAGAACCTGAGCGTTGTCGTGGATACAACATTGTCAGTATCCTGGCAAAATCGAGGCCCCAGCTTCTAATTGATATAGACGCTGGAGCCTTTGACTCGGGTTATCGCAGTCATTTTCTCAGAGAATACATTTGCAGAAGTTGTCCATTCTATATTCAGGGCTGCGACTTCACTTCAGAAGAGCCTCCAGAAAATTGTGTCCCTTGCGGGGGGCTTGTTTTCCTCTCTAACTCGATGAAACATGGCATAATTTCTGAGGAGGACATAAGACTCGCTAATATGAAAGATTTGGGGGAGGCCGCATTTGTCTCACTCTCCTCCGATACTTGGATCAAAATGCTGGAAGAGGATTATTTATACAAAATTTCAACAGATGAACTTTATGAAATTAATGGGGACGCCCTAAAATTTTTGCTTGACTGCGATGGAACCAAGACCTTGGGAGAACTCAATCCAGACGAGGAGTTCTTTGAATTTTGCATCGGCGAGGATTTACTTGAGGTTGCTAATGCGCCCATAAATAGGGGAATTGATGCTGAAAGGTCTCCGCAGCCATCTTTAAGATACATCGAATGGCTGGTGACTTACAGATGCAACCTGTCCTGCGCTCACTGCTACCTTGGAGACTCCGGCGCTGAAGATTTCCCACCAGAATTAATAGATCCGCTGCTTGCCGAATTTTCTAAAATTCAGGGCCTTAGGATTATGGTGAGCGGGGGAGAACCGACTCTTTATAAACACTTCAATGAAATTAATGATTCGTTGCGGCGATATCCTGTTCGGGCGGTTCTATTAACGAACGGATCAACCCTCGACAAGCATAAAGTGGACAGTCTTAATTTCGACGAAGTTCAGATTAGTTTGGATGGTATGGAATTGGGTCATGAAGTTATTCGTGGCAAGGGCACATTTCAGAAAGCAATTAATGCTATGAGACTTGTCAGGGACGCCGGCATGGACCTATCTGTAGCAACCATGGTCCATCGGTATAACCTTGATGAATGGGATGCCATGAAAGAGTTGATTGAGTCCATTGGAGCGCGGGAATGGAATATTGACTACCCGTGTGTAAAGGGCCGATGGGATGGGCATCCAGAGTTACAGGTGCGAATGAAGGAAGCGGCCGAAAGAATGAAATACTCCTTCGGCGGATCTTATCACGGTAGTTCCGCAGGCTGGACGTGTGGTCGCCATCTAGCGGCAGTGCTGCCATCCGGAGATGTTTGCAAATGTGGCCTGTTTCCGGAAGTCATTTTGGGTTCCGTCAGGACGGGGCTCCTGAAAGCCTGGCTTAGGATGGAACATATCCGGATATCGGAGACCGATTGCCGTTCATGTCAGTTTAAGGATGTCTGCGGAGGGGGTTGCCGCTTCCGCGCCGGTTCAGGCAAGGCCTGTGACGAAGTTATGTGTCTCTTGTACAAAGGAAAAACTTGTGGGGCGAAACCACTCAAATGAAGGTGCGGAAACGCCCATTTATTAAAAACATACAACATGATGTTATTATTGGTGATTTGTAAAGACTGGGTGAAAAATACCCATTTTGCCCATCAATTTGTCAGCCCTCATGTCAGATTCAATCCATTCCTCATTACGATAACTACTTATAAAGTAAATCAATTTTTAGCGTTACTTTCTAGAATGTCCCATTGGTACGAAAATTGTAAGGAATATTGCAAACGAGTCCCGCTCTCGCGGGACTTCAACTCCTTGCGTGGATTGGTCATCTCAATTTAGGGGGATGACCAAACCCAAAACAAGATTCCTGCAGGAACGTTAGCAAGAAGCGAAAGACGACTCGTTGAAGTTGACTGCCGTAGTCGGCAAATCGATAAGATTGCTGAGAAACGCTGTCTTTAGAAACTCGGATTAGCAATTGCCTTAACCCTTTGATGTAACCATGTAAGGAGGCTTGTCATGAAATTGTCTACCACCACCCTGGGAATTCTAATAATGTTATCCATGACTATCGGGGATGTCACAGCTTCTCAAAAGGAATGGAAAGCTGATTATTCGAAGGCCGAAACTCTAATGATCAGTGGTCGCTGTTGCGAGGCTATAAGTTTGGCCAGAAAAAGTATGGTCGAGTCCATGGATAGACATGGCGCCGAAACTGTAAATTCAGTCAAGTCTCTGCAGTTGTTGTCTCAGTTGGCTCAAGCGACTGGAAATTTCCCTCAAGCGGTACGCTTTCAATCACAGGCCTATGATATCAATAGGCGCATTAAAGGACCAGGAGATCCGAGGACAATTAGTTTGCTCACCCGTTTGGCCGAACTGACCATGATTTCCGGGAATCCCAAAACTGGGGAGGCTTATTACCGTGAGGCTTTGGCAGAATGCCAAAATGGCTCCCGATCAGATTGTATTACATCTGCTAGGCCAATGGTGGGTCTAGCGCAGTGTCTCGCATCAGAGGGCAAATTCTCTGAGGCCAAAAATCTTTA
>DYRE01000032.1 GCA_020718965.1 Desulfomonile tiedjei | reverse complement strand
ACAGTATAACCGTCTGGGCATCCAAACTGATGGCTTCCAAGGGTGTTCTTACCAGAAAACAACCGACCAAACATCAGATTGATGACGTGGTATTTGGAAGAGAAATGGCCTTGGCCATAGGAGGACTAGACATTGGTCAAACCGTGGTTGTAAAGAACCGGGCAGTTCTTGTCGTTGAGGCCATTGAAGGCACTGACAGTGCAATTCTCAGAGTCCGGGATCTGGGTATTCCGAACTCAGTGGTGGTAAAAATGGCCAAGCCCGACCAGGACATGCGTTTTGACGTCCCTGGTGTTGGCCCATCCACCATCAGAAGCATGGTTGACGCCGGCGCAAAAGTCCTGGCCGTAGAAGTCGGAAAAACCATGATTGCCAACTTTGAAGAAACGATTCAAACTGCTGACGAGGCCAGGATATGTGTTATGGGTATAACCGCGTCGGGTCCCATTTTATAACAGGCCAGAATCCTTCAATTAGAACTAACTTTCCAGCGCAAGAATGCCTTGTTCTTCAGGCAAAGGTTGGATGCCTGATGAATTGTCAAGATATCCGATCTTATACTTCTGAGGTCTAAAACGTGCCTATTTATAAGAGAATGCTGAAATATCTCCATCCATACATCGGCAAGCTGATCGTTGCTGGCGGTTGTATGTTAGGAGTAGCGGTGCTTACCGCCTCATTGGCTTATCTTGTAAAACCCGCACTCGATGACATTTTTTTTAAAAAGAACCTCAATATGCTGATGCTGATTCCGGTCGTTGTAGCAAGTGTCTATATAGTAAAGGGGTTTTGTGATTTCGGCCAGTATTATCTAATGGCTTTCATAGGGCAGAGCATAATACGGGACCTTCGTAAAGACATGTTCTGTAAACTTGAAGAGATGTCAGTTGGGTTCTTTGTCAAACATTCGACTGGTGAGCTTCTTTCAAGGATGAATAACGACGTCACTCTGGTTCAGGGCGCTCTTACCAGCGCCATTACCGGGGCTATTCGGGACACCTTGACGGTGATCAGTCTTATAGTGGTTGTCTTCATCCGGGACTTTACCTTAGCTTTGATTGCGATGGTCGTATTCCCAATGGCCATATATCCACTACTCAACTTTGGTCGTCGTCTCAAACGCTATTCCAGAAGAATGCTTGTCTCCCTAGAAGACATCACAGAGAGGTTGAACGAGACAATAACTGGTATCAGGATTGTGAAAGCTTTCGCTATGGAGGACTATGAACGCAACCGTTTTTCCGAAGTGAATGAGAATCTGTTCAACGCATTCATGAGGAGATTCAAGGTTCGCGCAATGTCAAACCCGGTCATGGAAACGCTAGGTGGTTTTGGCGTATGCGCCATAGTGACCTACGGTGGGTTTCAGGTTATCAATGGCGAATCCACCCAAGGCACTTTCTTTTCTTTCATGGCAGCATTGATAATGCTTTATGAGCCCATAAAAAGAATCAGTGATGTAAACAATTCGGTTCAGGAAGGACTGAGCGCAGGCGAGAGAATCTTTGCTCTTATGGATACTGAACCTGATGTCAAGGATGCGCCTGATTCTTACCCTTTAGGTGAGATATCCGGAAAAGTGGAACTCAAAAATGTTACGTTCGCATATGATTTAATACCGGTGATTCATGATATCAGTCTGGTGGTAAATCCAGGAGAAGCTATCGCAGTTGTTGGTGAGAGTGGCGTAGGCAAAAGCACGCTATTGGATCTGGTTCCCAGGTTCTACGATCCAGGTAGCGGGTCCATAGAAATAGATGGAATTGATATTCGCTCTGTTACCCAGAGATCCCTGCGTGAGAAGATCGGTATAGTGACTCAGCAAACGATTCTCTTTGATGACACTATCAGAAACAACATAGCTTATGGACGACCAGATTTACCTCTAGAAATGGTTGTCAGCGCAGCTAAAGCGGCTCACGCCCACGACTTCATTATCGCCCAGCCTGATGGCTATGACAGCCTGATCGGGGAGAACGGGATAAAACTTTCCGGTGGAGAGCGTCAGAGGCTGGCTATTGCGAGGGCGCTGCTAAAAAATCCTCCAATTCTCATTTTGGACGAAGCTACCTCCAATCTTGACTCGGATTCGGAGAAAACGGTCCAGGCCGCCTTGGAAGTTCTCATGAAGGGGAGGGCCACTTTGATAGTCGCTCATCGTTTGTCCACAATCAAGAATGTAGATAGAGTTTATGTGATGGCAGGGGGGAGAATTGTAGAACAGGGCTCTCATCAGGAACTTCTTGAGTTGAATGGTGAGTTTGCAAGGCTTTACAACCTCCAGTTTTCGAAAGAACCGGCAAGCCTCAAATTAGGATAGGGAGAGTGACCTCAAAGACACACTCATTTCTATGCGCTCTGGCTTCTCCGTTTCTGCTGGTTCCCTCCATTGGCTATTCACTGGTCCAATCAACATGGCGGAAGATTCACGAAAGTGGTCTGGCCGAGAGCCTCAAGAGTTCCATTCCAGTAGTGTCAGTTGGCAACATAGCAATAGGAGGAACCGGCAAGACCCCGTTCGTAATATATTTGGCTGAAGAATTGCTGAAGAAGGGATTTAACCCCTGCGTCGTAAGTCGCGGCTACAAAGGCGCCTACACGGAGGAGATGGTAGTTGTACACGATGGGGTTTCACTGAATCCAGAAATGGAGGCCAGTTATGTTGGGGATGAGCCTTTTCTTATGGCGAGAGCCCTAGCCGGAAAATCTCCCGTCATCGTCGGGAAGGATCGACACCAATGTGTGGAGTTTGCCGCCGCAAACCTTATGTGCGACATAGCTCTCCTGGATGACGGCTTTCAGCATTTACGATTGAGGCGTGATGTTGATATTGTTCTCCTGTCCGGGCAGGAAGATCAAATGTTCCCGTTAGGATTACTGCGAGAGCCAATGTCGGCGCTGAGCCGGGCCGATTTGTTGATTTTGAACGAGAATGAAGAGACTTACTCCGTGAAAATCCGTAATTTGTTGACTTCGTTGAAACCATACAGGTTTCGGAGTTTCCCTGTTTGTCTTTCTGGCGATGAAAACAGGGAAGCAAAGCCCTCAAGTTACTTTAAGGATCAGAAAACTCTACTCGTATCAGCAATAGCCAATCCTCAAAGATTCCGAAGAATGGCGGAAAATCTGGAATGGAAAATAACCAATCACATAATTTACCGGGATCACCACGTATATCGTTCCACAGATCTGACCCGGATGGTGAGGGAGGCTAGAGGATCTTACATTGTCTTTACAGAGAAGGACTGGGTAAAACTTCCTCGTGAATTCCAGCAGAGAGATGAAGTCTATTTTCTCAGGATAGGGATTGAATTGAGCGAGTCCGAACTATTTTTGAATCAACTTCTGGAACTGTTAAACATAAATGGATCTCAGAAATAAAAGGTTACTGGTAATAAAACAGAGCTCTATGGGAGATGTCATACACTCTCTTCCTCTAATCCACGCCATAAAAAGATACTACCCCTCATGTTATGTGGGTTGGATCATTCAGAAGAATCTGGCAAGTTTGCTGAAATCAGACTCCAACATTGATGAAATTATACCCATTGACATTCCATCGACATCTGAACCTACCGCTACAAAGGCTTCGTATTTTGCCGCTTTAATTGAGACTCTTAGAACATTGAAAACTTTGAGACGCAAGTTTATATCGGAACCGTACGACGTGGTGCTTGATCTTCACGCGTCTTTCCGAAGTGGTCTTCTGGGTTCCATGAATCCACATTGTTTTAGAATAGGGTTTGCTGACGCAAAAGAACTGAACACTCTTTTTCAGACAAAACTGGTGCAAACGCCTATTGAAAAATCTCATGCGGTGGACAAGATCTTGAATTTCGCCGGCATGTTCGATTTAAAGGTTGAAAAGTCTGACTTTGGGTTGATTATCGGAAATAGCGCTATTAGCGAGGCCCAGAACTTTTTGAACCAAAATTCGATAAGTCTGGACGGAAAAATTGTTTACGCCAATCCGGCTTCCAGATGGGCCACCAAATTCTGGAATACGCGTGCCTGGGCTGATCTGTCAGACAGACTGATTTCTGAACTTGGGGCACATGTCATATTTGGGGGAGGTAAATCAGACCGCCATTACATAGATGAAATAGTGTCACTTATGGAGAAAAGGCCTGTTGTAGCGGCTAGTTATCTGAGTCCGGCTGGATCAGCCGCCTTAATTGAGGCTTCAGATGTTTATGTTGGAGTTGACTCGGGCCCCATGCACATTGCCTCATTCGTTGGAACCCCTGTTGTAGCCCTTTTTGGTCCGACAGATCCCCAGAAAGTTGGTCCTTACGGCTGTGAACAAATTGTAATAACAATAGACGGATTAACCTGCTTGGGTTGTCGGAAATCGGAATGTTCCAATAGGATTTGTATGGATGGCATTTCTTCAGACCGGGTTTTTGTGGCGATATCAAGAATCACGAAATGGGTCCCAAAAGGCTCTTGAATCGGATGATTTCTATTCGATTCGGACTATGAAAAATCCACAGCTTTAATTTTCGCCTTTCGACAATCCAATTCTTGACGGGGAGTCATTATTTGTGGTTTATTCAAGTTTTATATTTAAGATCGAGCGGCCGAATCAATCACGGTAGCTCGCTTCAGAAGGGGCGCCTATGAAGCAGTTTAAAACGGAAGACATTCGAAATCTGGCTGTTGTTTCCCATGCTGGTTCGGGAAAGACAACTTTATGTGAAGCCATGCTCATCGATTCCGGCGCAGTTGATCGCCTGGGAAAGGTCACGGATGGCTCTTCGAATTTTGATTTTGAGCCGGAAGAAGTCAAAAGATCTATATCCATTGGCTCGGCTCTGTTTTCAGTCGAGTGGAAAAAAAAGAAAATAAATATAATTGATACGCCGGGGGACCCCAATTTCGGGGCCGATGTTACCTTTGCGTTGAGGGCTGTCGATCTGGCCGCATTGGTGGTTGATGCAGTGGATTCGGTGAAGCCATTGACCGAAAAGGTGTGGTCTGCCATAGAAGCGGCGGAACTGCCAAGATTTCTCGTAATTACCAAGATGGACAGAGAACGCAGTAATTTTGAGAAGGTGCTTTCTGACGTCAAGGAAGCGCTGAAGGTGAAACCGGTCACGTTGCAAATCCCGATAGGGAAAGAAGCTAATTTCCAGGGGATCGTGGATCTGCTTTCCATGAAGGCCTTTTTGTTTGAAGGAGATGGCAGGAACCCTACAAAGCGGGACATTCCGGATGATCTCAAGGAAGAGGCTACTGCACGCAGGGAAGTCCTGATAGAGGATCTGGCTGAAGTTGACGATGGTTTGATGGAGAGATATCTTGAAGGTGAAGAACTTGGTTCCGAAGATCTCTCAAACGCTCTGCGACAGGGTATAATGAACCGTGTGTTTATGCCAGTCGTAATTTGTTCAGGGCTTACTAACAGAGGCATCCAGCCAATTCTGGATCTTGTTTCGGAAGCCTGTCCTTCTCCAGCGGATATGAAAGCTACGACCGGAGTAAATCAGGGCGGAGAGGCTGTATCGAGAAATCCATCCGCTGATGACCCTTTCAGCGCTTTTGTATTCAAGACTCTCGCTGATCCTTATGCAGGAAGGTTAAGCGTTTTCAGGATCTTCTCCGGTAAACTGGTTCCGGATTCGCATTTTTATAATGCGTCCAGGCAGTCAAAGGAACGATTTGGTCAGCTTTTCATAATGAGGGGCAAATCTCAAAAATCAATCGATGGGGCTCAGGCCGGTGACATCGTCGCTGTGGCTAAACTCAAGGAAACCCTCACTGGAGACACTCTTTGTGATGAGAAGGCCCAGATAATTCTTCCCAAACCAACACTTCCTCAAGCGGTCATTTCATTCGCTATTGAACCCAAAGCCAAAGGTGACGAGGAAAAGATAACGCAGAGTTTAGCCCGTTTGGCCGAGGAAGATCCCACTCTTACTGTGAACAGAGACCCCCGGACCAATGAATTCCTTATTTCAGGGATGGGGCAGGTTCACATCGAAGTAATGGTCGAGAAACTGAAAAGGAAATTTGGGGTTGATGTAAACCTGAAGACCCCGAAAGTTCCCTATAAGGAAACAATTAAGGGGAAAGCAAAAGTCGAAGGGAAACTTAAGAAACAGACAGGAGGTCGAGGCCAGTTCGCTGTTGCCTGGCTGGATCTTGAGCCTATGGCCAGAGGTGAGGGATTTGAGTTCGTAGACAAGATAGTGGGAGGCGTCATCCCCAGGCAGTACATACCGGCGGTAGAGAAAGGCGTCATAGAGGCTATGGCAGGCGGAGCGCTGGCTGGATATCCTGTCATTGATATTAGGGTCAAGGTCTTTGACGGGAAATATCATGATGTGGATTCTTCAGAACAGGCATTCAAGATAGCGGCGTCCAAGGGTTTTAAAAAGGGAGTGCTTCAGGCCAACCCAATTTTGTTGGAACCGATTATGAATATGGAAATAGTCGTGCCTGAAGACTGCATGGGCGATGTTATGGGAGATTTGAATTCGCGCCGGGGCAGAATTAGTGGAATGGAAGCGAAAGGGGCAAGTCAGGCTGTCAAAGCCCTGGTCCCGATGGCTGAAGTCCTGAAGTATGCGTCCGACCTGACCTCCATGACCTCGGGCAGAGGCATTTTCTCTATGGAATTCTCTCATTATGAGGAAGTGCCGGCAAGCATAACGGAGAAAATTGTTGAAGCGTCTGAAAAGACTGCGGATGAAGAAGACTAGCAACGGGAAAATCCGAAAGTGGGAAGGGACTCTCAACCTTTAATGCAAACGCATTGTGTATACAGAGTGAGTTGGCGCCGTAGTCGTTGAAGGGGGTCCCATTGAGTCGCGCTACCCCTGAGAATTGGCCCAATAAGTTTAAGCGCTGGATGTTGCATGTCTGATCTACGATCTGACTAGGCTGTAAGTCGCCTGAGTATTTTTTTCGCACACTGTAATATTTTCTCGATTAAGTTTTGTTGAGGAATCTCGTGGTGTTCCCGGAATATTTGCTAGTTATATTCAATTGTGATGTCAATATATAGTAAATATTTGCTCATATATTTAATAATGTGTATAATATAACATACTGATAAGTTAGGCTATATTAAGATTGTTTTGTTAGTGATGTTATGGTCCGAGCCTTGCATTGATGAAGGTCAAATAAGTGTGAGGATCATAACGATGAATATACATAAGGGTATTTTTGATAGTGTAGAAGTTCGATCTATGCTGCTCGACGAGATGGATCAGGCCGGAAGAATCATGGTCAGAAGTCTGGACAAAATTCACGCAAGAACCGGTTTGTCTTATGAAACCCTTTCATCCATGGCCAAGCTTCTCCAGGATGCCCACAGAGACGCGAACATCCTGACCTTGGGAGGTTAGTGATATACTGGTGGATACTCAAGCTGGAATCTTCAATGACTATATGTCCAAAAAGAGAACCAACGTAGGATGGACTAATCGTTAGTTATGCAGCAATCTTTCAACTCAGTGCTCAAATTTTCTGTTGACATCATAAATAAAAGCTTTGTATTATGGCCGTTCGTGCGGGAATAACTCAGCGGTAGAGTGCAACCTTGCCAAGGTTGAAGTCGCGGGTTCAAATCCCGTTTCCCGCTCCACTAACCTATTGTAATCATTAAGAGTAGAGCCTCAGTAAGCTGTCAGCAGATTGGGGCTCTATTTTTGTTTTAGGGATGGCTCTCAATTAATAATTTCTTTTACGGATTCAGAACATTTCTGGGGGTTTAATCTTTCTTGGGAGGGGTTCCGTTTTCGTCCCAACCACGCTCTTTATAGTAATCGACCAGAAGTTGTTTCATCTGTCCTTCCGTGATGATTTTTCCCGTTTCAGGTAACGCCTCAGTAGTAAAGCGTTTGGGTAGCATGTCTTCGAGGGGAGTAAGCCCTTCCTGCAGATTAAATCGTCTGGTGTCGTCAGTAATCGACCTGGCGATGGATTTCATACTTTCCCTATCCAAATCAAGTCCTGTGACAGCCTTGATCATCGTAGACAATTCCTCCCACTGGTATAAGTCGCGATAAAAACGACACAGAATAAGAGTGTCAAAAATAGTGAGCCGATCTTCCCACTCCACGAACATGTGGGCTTTTCCGGAAATTTGATCCGGATCAATCATTTTAGATAATTCGGGTTTGTAAAAGGTAGATCTAAGATGGCACGCCCCTCGGTCAGAAGCGCCATAAGCTAATCCCATACCCTTTAAAACACGCGGGTCGTAGCCCGCTGGTTCCAGCCCTTTAACATGGATAGCCTGGTCCTCCATGTCCCAAGCCTTAGCAACGTATTTAATGCCATGCGCCAGAATATCGCCGACGCCTCTTCGGTAGGCAATGTCTTTCAGGAGATCCGCTATTTGGTCTACCTGGCCGTAATCGATTTTGTATTCTATCTTCTTCTGCCGTGAGGCTTCTATTGTGAGCGCAGTCAAATTGCCGGCGCTCATTGTATCGAGTCCTAAACCATCACAGAGGTCATTCAGATATGCGATCTCTTCAATTGAATCTACTTCACATAAACCACCAAAAGAGTAAATGGTCTCGTATTCAGGCCCATCAATTGTCAGTCCTTCGTGGCGGCCCTCCTTGATCGTGGTCAACCGTCCACATGCTATGAAGCATTTCTTGCATGCATGAGGTTTGACTTCGCACCGGCTGTGCAAGGCCCCGGCATTTATGTTTTCACGATGTTCCGATGTGCCTTTTCGCCAGTAGCGAGAGGGGAAACTCCCCACATTGCTCATGATGTCGACCATCATGGGGGTTCCCATACTTTTGTAGGCTTTAACGCCAGGGTTGTCTTTTGATTTTTGAGCGATATCTTTGACGAAACTCCTAGTCAGAGCCATATCTGCAAGTTCTTTTCTGCAGTTTCCCCAGAAGGCGATGGCTTTAATCCTTTTGGATCCCATCACCGATCCTGTGCCTGTACGTCCGGCTGATCTCCAATAGTCGTTTTCTATCACCGCAAAACTGACGGTGTTTTCTCCGGCGGGTCCAATAACAACAACGCCGGATGATTTGGCCTCGGGTCTGTTTTCTTTGATCCAGGCCTTGACCTTATCTTCAGTCTGATATGTCTTAAGTCCCCAAAGATCCTGAGCTGAATGGAAGTGTACGGTCTTTTCGGAAATTTCAAGCCATAACGGTTCATCGCTGGCGCCATGTATCATTACAGCGTCAAACCCGGTCGCAGCAATATAATCTCCTACAGTTCCACCTGAATAAGATTCGGAATAGTATCCCGTTTGAGGGGACTTGGTGTAAATTCCATGACGGCATGAACCCCAAATTCCAGTGCCTCCAACCGGGCCGGATGCGAATATCAGGTGATTATCTGGACCTAGCGGATCAACCCCAGGTGGATTGTGGGAAAGAAGCAGATGTGTGGCAAGTCCTTTGCCTCCAAGGGTTTGGCGCAAGACGCTGTCGGGAATTATCTTCAGGTCAAAACTCTTGTGCGTAACGTTAACTCTTAGAACCATGTTATAAAAACCGAACATAGATCACGCTCCCTGTCCGTGGCGTTCTTGAGCCAATCTTTTCACAAGCGAGTTGTGGATGTCTACGGTAAACGCCTTTTAGCGCCACGAGATTTCATTTCAATGATACGGCGCCCGGGATAAACCGGTCAAGTCTGCAATGAGATCTCAGAAAGATGTCACAATGTTTTCTGGAATCCGAATCATTTAGATAGAAATTCGGAAAGGCTTAATGATATGAAACGGGCAGGAGTTCATATTCTTTTTGTTACAGTTGGCAGGGAGTTATGCCCTCGATCAGCGAAAATAACGACGTCACTCTCGTGGGACAATGCCTTTCAGGGTCGGATCAGGCCTGGTCGGAATTCTATTCGCGCTTTGAAAGACTCGTTCGAATGGTTATAAGGAGACGCCTGCATATTTCAGAAGATGGAATTGAGGATGTTGTCCATGATGTCTTCATATCAATCATATCCGCCCTTAAAACTTACGATTCATCGTGTTCATTACAGACATTTGTCTGCACAATAGCCGAACGGGTTTGCGTAGACCAATACCGTTTTTCGAAGGCCACCAAAAGGAACGCTGAAGCTCTCTCAATGGATGATGAGCATTCAGGACTCGCTAGTAAGGTAATGGAAAGTTCGAAACAGGTTTTCCAGGAAGAAGCGCTGATTCGCGCCCAGGAAGCTGATATAGTTAGGCGAGCATTGCGTTTACTCGGAACGAAGTGCCGTGAGCTACTCAAATTGCGATATTTCGATGAGGCTCCGTACTCAAAAATTGCCGAAGCCACGGGGATTGCCGCAAACACCCTTGTCGTTCAGACTACTCGCTGCATTCGAGAACTCAGGAACATTTACCAGAAGCTTGTGAAGAGTGGGTACAAGAAGTGAATACCCTTGACGCAAATAACATGAACAACCATCCGAAAGACCTGCTACTAGGTTATGTTGAGGGGATTTTGTCAGAAGAAGATCATGCCATGGTGCGTAAACACCTGGATCAATGCGAAGAATGCGCTTCGGAAATTGATTCATTGGTCAAGTTATCGGAAATATTGAAATCGGAAAAACATGTTTTTTGTCCCGAACCATTGGAGTGGTATGAATTCATAGAAGATCGACGTGACCCCGGCGGGAGACTCGCCGCTCACTTGGAACAGTGCCCTTTGTGTAGAGCTGAAGTCGCCAGGTACAACCATAGCCCCACTCAGGAAACTTTGCCTACGGTAATCAAGGAAGCGCTCAGTGAGGCATATCCCGAAACCCCTTTTTCCAAACATTCTGAAGCGCAAGATCGATTCGCCTGGATTCCAAACTGGTTGAGTCATATGTTTCGGTTTCCAACGCTAGCGTTTGGGGCAGCCTTGGCCGCAATCCTTGCAGTAGTCGTACTGTATCCCCGTGGAAATGTCCCAATCTTTCTTGGGGTTAGTTCAGAGGATTGGGAAGAAGCTCGTCCCGTGGCCAAATCAGCGTTGCCCAAGTCTGTCCCGGCTCAAAAGGAATCCAAAGCGGTTGGCGCTAATTCACAGTTCCATAAATACACACCGCAATCCCGGGTTGCTGAACAACCAAAACCCAAGATCGCAGCCGTTGTCCTCTTTCATGGATTCGACAAACCTTTGCCACAATCCACGATAGACGCCCTATACGGAGCGCTCAGGCCTACCTCTGAATGGGAAAAACGGTTTGAGTTTTCGACACCATTGCAATTCAAGAATTTCCTCGACAATGCGACCAATCAAAATTTGACGCCGATCGAGGCGTTGAATAAATTTTACAAACAATCATCCGTTACTTTTGGGATTGTAGTTAACATAGAAGCGCAAAGAGATAAATTCGGATTGAAAACTCGAATCATTGACGCTCGAAGTGGAGAAACTCTGGCTGAATCCTCGACAAATGGTGTCTCCGGAACGGGGCTGGCTTCCGCAGTCAGAGAATCATTATCGCTATTGGAAAAACTGAAAGGCTAAATCCGGACCAACTAACCAGAAGGGATCGACTCTTGAATCGAACAGAATTCAGAGCGCATGAGGTCTTTGCCAGATTTCATCTTTGAAAGGATATCCGTTCCAGTGCTAGGCCTGTATCAAAATGTTGCAAGGTGTTGCGTTTGAATTCCAAAAAAACCAGCGCTATTCCAATCCGCCGTTTCATTTGGTATTCTTGTCGCTCGAGGCGAAAATGCCCGTTCAGGAGGTTTTGAAGGCTCTGTATGAATGGTAAGGTCCACTACTGGATAGTTTGCGATGCGGTAACCTACATCAAGAGCTATGGCTCGCCTATTCAAAAGAGGGCCTTGCAGTCTTTTGAACTAGCTTATGGCCAACGGAAATCCATCGAGGAAATTCCAGCTTCTCAGAGCGCCATGGAACGACTGGCCGGTTTTGAATCGTGGCACACGGACAAGTTTGGTGATTTGTCTTTAAGAGTCCCCGCATTGCCGTGGAGGACCAAACGAAACGTGACAGGCCTTTTCGGCCACAGATTTACGGCCTTCAATCATTTCATAAACCCTCACCCGGATGGCGCTGCGCAGTGGTCAACTGGATGTGGTTATTCTTACAACTCGTCTTCAATGAAGGGTTTTGACACCTTCGTCGTAAAAGGAATTTCTGACTATCTTAGAGGCCTGGTGGACAAAGACAATTCACTGGTCTTGAACCGGGTAAAGCCGGCGTGGACCATGGGCGCTTCGGAGTGGAGGGATAACTTCGAACGCGAAATCGTTAACACCACTTTCGCTCCGTGGAGCGCACTGGTCAAATTCTACTACAATTACTTTCTTCACGACCAAAATGAACCACTAGAGGTCAGAGGACCTAATCCGCACCTCGTCGGCCTACAGATTCTTGGGCCTGTTTTTCACGCAATCGCCGACGCATGCTCGCCCCAACATGTGAGACCCGCCTTGGGATTTGGTCATCAGGCATGGGAAAATTATGTCCAGACTAGAGTTTACACCCGACAAATCGATGTAAACCCTGCCCTAATATCCAGGATAATGGCCAAAGGGCCTTTTATCCCTCAACTGATGGCATCCGACCGTAAGCTGAATGCCACCACATTCGATATTGGATCTTTCGTTTACCAGTTGAGCGTAAAGACTGCGGAAACACTGAG
>DYRE01000340.1 GCA_020718965.1 Desulfomonile tiedjei | reverse complement strand
AACTTGACAGTGTTTTCCATGTAGACATATGTATTAATGGAATGAGAGGGAAAGACATGCCTGTTCGCAAAATAGTTACCGTTCCTGATCCCAGATTGATGGCTAAAGCTGAACCGATTCAGGATATAAATGAAAACATATGTCAACTTGCTACAGATATGATCGATACGATGTATAAAGCTCCCGGTATCGGACTCGCTGCGAATCAAGTTGGGGAACTGGTCCGCATGATCGTCTTCGATATATGTTACGCGTATGCTGAGCCAAAAGATAAAAAGAAGGCTCCGATTTTAGTCATAAACCCTGTTATTGCAATTTCGGAGGGCGAAGAATTTAAGGAAGAAGGTTGTTTAAGCGTTCCCAAGTTTAACCTGGATGTGAAAAGAGCGGCGCGCGTACAAGTTGAAGGAGTAGATCTCAAAGGCAACCCTCTCAAGTTCGAGGCGGAAGGATTAATGGCTCGTGTTTTTCAGCACGAAATAGATCACTTAGAAGGAAAGACCCTTTTGGATCATGCATCAGCCTTGAAACGAAACATTTACAAGAGGCGGACTAGAAAATCCCGTCGGGGTGAAGAGTGATTTGCCGCGTAGTGTTCATGGGTTCTCCCCAATTTGCAACTCCCACTTTAAAATCTCTGGCGCAGTATTTCCACGTAACTGGTGTTTTCTCACAGGCTGACAAGCCGACGGGCCGAGGTAAACTTGTAACTCAAACTCCAGTAAAAATCATGGCCCGAGAATTGGGCATATCCTGCTTTGAGCCGGAAAAATTAAACGATCCAAGTGTATTGAGTCTTCTCGAAGAATTGAATCCAGATGTCATAGTTGTCGTAGCCTATGGGAAATTTCTGCCGAAAAGGATTTTGGAATTACCCGGATTTGGTTGTCTAAATCTGCACGCGTCTCTTCTGCCGAGACATAGAGGACCATCACCTATTTCCAGTTGTATATTATGTGGAGACCAAGAAACTGGCAATACAGTGATGCTAATGGATCAGGGAATGGACACGGGGGCAATCCTCGCCCAGTGTAGAATCAACATTGGAGCCAAAGACACTGCTGAAGACATTCACAACAAACTAATGGAACTTGGCGCTCCTTTAATGGTCGAAGCTATAACAAACTTGATGAACAAGGGGATAACACCCATTCCTCAGGATGAAACAAAAGCTACTTATACGAAACTAATCAAAAAAACTGACGGATTACTGGACTGGAACTTGGACAGCATACAACTTGAACGTAGAGTGAGGGCAATGAACCCATGGCCAGGAGCATTTTTTCTAAGGGGTGGAGATCGAGTGAAAGTTTGGCGTGCGAAAAGTTTCCTGGGGAATGAAGATCCAGGTATCATTAAAGACATTACTTCGGAAGGTATACTGCTAGGGACAGGAACAGGTCTTCTTTTGTTAACGGAAGTGCAGGCTCCATCAAAGAAAAGAATTTCCGGCTCTGAATTTGCAAGAGGCGCGAGATTAAAACCAGGAGTCAGGCTGATTTAGAAAGACATAGTATTTAAATGATATTTTGGGATAAAAACACGAAATAGCGGAGTTAAAAAATGAACCAACTTAAAACAGTAATGCTACTTGCTGCTCTCGGCGCTTTGTTGGTAGTTCTAGGTGGTTATCTGGGAGGCAAAAACGGCGCTACGATAGCGCTAGTAATAGCGCTGGTAATGAATGTCGGCAGTTATTGGTTCAGCGATCGTATAGTCCTGTCCATGTACCATGCCCAGCAAGTTACCGAATCAGAAGCGCCCGATCTTTATCGCATGATTAGGAATCTTGCGCAAAACGCAGGGATCCCCATGCCCAGAGTTTATATTATTCCTGATGAGTCACCCAACGCTTTTGCCACGGGACGAAATCCAGAGCACGCCGCAGTCGCAGTGACTGAAGGCATACTTCGTCTTCTGAACAAGGATGAGTTGGCAGGAGTTATAGGCCACGAACTTGGCCACGTAAAAAACAGGGATATTCTAATTCAAACTGTAGCTGCAACTATTGGGACCGCAATAACATACCTGGCTCATTTCGGTTTTTTCTTCGGTGGAAGATCGGATGATGATCGTGAAGGCGGCTCAGTATTTGGATCAATTCTCATGATGATATTAGCCCCCATGGCGGCGGCAGTGATCCAGATGGCTATTTCAAGATCTAGGGAATATATAGCTGACGACACAGGGGCCAAGATTTGTGGACATCCATTGTGGCTTGCTAGCGCCCTGGGAAAATTGCAAAGAGGCTCCGAAGCCATTCCTATGCATGGTGAGCAGGCTACCGCTCACATGTTTATTGTCAGCCCCTTTTTCGGTGGTGGATTGTCCAGCCTTTTTTCGACTCATCCACCAATTGAGAATCGTATAGAGAGACTTGAAAAAATGGCTGGATATTAAGCCGGCCATTTTCTGTACTAACAGTTTTTTTGGCGGGATGAAGCGCCTCTTGTGTCTTTATGGAACAAAGTTCACAAGGGGCGTTTTTGAATAGTGAGCGAGATGAATTCAACTCTAGGAAATAATAAGAAATACCAATCGTAGTAAAAAAACATCGGCGTAAATACAAGGACAAAAATACAGGTTAAATGACTAAAGAAAAGGGCCAAGTAACAATTTCCCGCAGAATTGCTTTCGAGAGCCTTCAAGAAGTGGAAA
>DYRE01000339.1 GCA_020718965.1 Desulfomonile tiedjei | reverse complement strand
ACCACGATGATTATGGGGACCATGACCACAACGATTATGACGATAGGGACTATTGGTAATTGCTACGACGTTCAATTTGGTAAACTGGAAGTCTGAGGCCCACAAAATGAGAATCATCGACAAAAAAATCCTGTTTTCCGCGACGGATCTCTGCAATTTTCTTGAATGTGAACACCTGACCTGTCTGGACAGGATAAACCTTACAACTCCACTTCCCCAGTCACCGGATGGCGACGATGCAAAACTTTTTCAGGACAAAGGGTTTGAACACGAACAATCGTATCAGCAAAAACTGAAGAAAAGCGGGATTAAGCTGGCAGACTTGTCTGAGGTTCAAGGAACCCCTGGGGACAAGGCCGATGCAACGTTTGCAGCGATGAAAACAGGGGTTGACATTATCTTCCAGGGAACATTGCTAAGAGATAACCTCTATGGTCATCCCGATTTTCTTCGAAAGGTCAACTCTCCTTCAAATCTGGGTCCATTCAGCTATCAGGTCATGGATACAAAACTGGCCAGGAACCCCAAAACATATTTCATTATCCAACTGTGTTTTTATTCGGACCTTCTGACCACATTACAAGATGTCGCTCCGCGGCTGATGACCGTAGTATTGGGCGACAGGACTGAACTTAACTTCAGGTTCGACCAGTTCAGCCAGTACTACCAGACTCTGAAAGAACGTTTCCTCGACCGGATGTTACACGATGCCGACACATATCCTGAAACAACCGATCATTGTGGCATGTGCCGTTGGCGAGGCCTCTGTGAAGAAAAGTGGCTTCAAGACGATCACCTTAATCAGGTCGCCAACATTACGAAAATCCAGATAAAAAAATTACGCTCCGCCGGGATTCGAACTTTGGCGCAACTGGCCAGACATGATGATCATGTCAAAATCAAAAACATGGTTGCGGATACCCTGGTTAAACTTCGTCATCAGGCGTATCTGCAACTCCAGAAGCGAAATACCGGCTCAAACCAGTTGGAACTGTTACCACTCGATCCCGAAGCGATACGAGGCTTTTATCGTTTACCAATACCTGACCCCGGTGATCTATTCTTTGACATGGAAGGCGATCCCCTTGAGTTAAACGGCCTTGAATACCTTTTTGGTGTTTATTATCGAGATGGCGATGAGCCGAAATTCCAGAAGTTTTGGGCTCACAATCGTAATGAAGAAAGGAAGGCCTTTGAAGCGTTCATGGATTTTGTGGCCCAACGGCTCAAAGAATATCCGTCCGCCCATATTTATCATTACGCCAGCTATGAAGAATCTGCGCTCAAGCGTCTCATGTGTTTGCACGGGATAAAGGAAGCCCAGGTGGATGATCTGCTCCGCCACCGCAAACTGGTAGACCTTTACAAGGTTGTCAGGGAAAGTATCCGAGTCTCTGAACCAAAATACTCAATAAAAAATATTGAAACATTTTACATGGAAAAGCGTGAGGCTGATGTAAAGAACGCCATGTCAAGTATCGTGTCCTACGAGAAGTGGCTGCAGACAGGGGATGAAAAGATTCTTGATGACATAGCCGAATATAACCATGAGGATTGCCGTTCCACTTATCAGCTCAGGGAATGGCTGCTTGGTTTCCGGCCGCAGGATCTACCATGGATGAATCAGGCACAGCCGGGCAATGATAAAAAAGCCCGTCAGAAATCCGACCGTCAGATCGCATTGGAAGCCAGGCTTGAGTCATATCGTGCAGCATTGCTTGAAGACCACAGAGCTAATTCCCGGGAGGCGCCTCTTCGTGAGCTGGTGTTCTATTTGCTTGATTTTCATAGACGATGCGACAAACCGGCGTGGTGGGCAATCTTCTCAAGGATGGAGATGACGGATGAAGATCTGATCGACGACCCGGAATGTATCGGTGGTATGATTCTGGCCAAAGGGCGAAAAAAGATAGACCCGAGCGCAGGAGGGGCCGTCTATCAATACCCTGAACAGGAATTCAAGCTTGGGGAAGGGGACAAATGTGTTTACACCGGCGATTTCAGGAATGAGTTCAAAATAGTTCGTGTTGATGAAAACAAACGGCTTGTTCAGGTTGACTCTGATTCTGGGGCTACACTTCCGGAAAAACTTTCCGTCTCAACAGGCGGCCCTATCAGGGCCGGTTCATTGACCAAGGCAGTGTTCAGGTTTGCAGACAGCGTAATACATCAGGATAAACGCTATGCCGCTCTTGAGGCTATTCTCAACAGGGCGACTCCGATTATTAGAGGCCATTCAGCGGGTCAACCGGTTGTCAATCCTGAAAACGCCGGCATTAGGGAAATTATTGAGGCCGTAGCCGGTCTTCAGGACAGCTATCTGTTCATTCAGGGCCCCCCGGGGACGGGCAAGACCTACACAGGCTCCCATATAATAGCAGAATTGCTCGGAAGGGGTTTCAGGGTTGGCGTGTCGTCTAACAGTCACAAAGCTATCAACAATCTCCTGAAACATGTGGAAACGCGAGCCGAAGACGTCGGCCTTAAATTCCATGGCCTGAAAAAATCTACAGACAACAAAAACACCTGGTTTAAAGGCAAGTTCATTGAGGATGTTACGAGTAACAAGGAAATCGTTGATTCTAAAGCTAATTTGGTAGCGGGTACGGCATGGCTTTTCGCGGGGATGGATCAGAATCTGGATTTCCTGTTTGTCGACGAAGCGG
>DYRE01000031.1 GCA_020718965.1 Desulfomonile tiedjei | reverse complement strand
CACGTATAATGTTCCCACCACCAATCACAACGCCTATTTGTCTGTCGGGACCCGCAGCCATAACGATTTCCTGGGAAATCCAAGATATTTTAGTCCCGTCGAATCCAAACCCCTTATCCCCAGCTAAAGCCTCGCCGGATATTTTCAAAAGGGCGCGACGGTATCCATCAGGCATGGTTTTCATTAGTTCGTCTGTCCCAATTGATATCTGGTGAATCGGCCCACTGTGATATTCTCTCCGAGCTGGGCAATCTTTTCTTTGATCAGCTCTCCCACGGTCTTCGAGTCTTCCTTTACAAAGGGCTGATCAAGCAAACATGTCTCAGAATAAAATTTCTTGAGTTTTCCTTCAGCTATCTTATCAAGCATCTTTTCCGGTTTGCCAGCTTCCTTGGCTTGTATCATATAGATCTCTTTTTCCTTGTCCACAATTTCTTCCGGAACATCTGCGGAGGTAATCCACCGGGGAGAGCTTGCGGCAATTTGCATGCAAAGATCCTTCACCAGAGCGGCAAACTGTTCCGTCTTAGCCACAAAATCGCTTTCACAATTCAGCTCCAGGAGAACACCTATCTTTCCATTCATGTGAATGTAAGACCCCACTCTGCCTTCTGATGTGGCCCTTCCTTCCCTCTTGGCGGCTTTTAGAGCCCCCTTTGTTCTCAAGTAGTCTATGGCCTTTTGCATGTCCCCTTCTGTCTCAGCCAAAGCCCTTTTACAATCCATCAAGCCTAAACCGGTCTTTTCCCTCAATTCCTTTACCAAACTCGCTGATATCTCCATCGGATGCTCTCCTCTTTATCACGTAGTGTAGATTAAATCCCCTGCCTCCGGTTGACCGGATGTTTTCCCGAATCTCGATTTTGGAGACTCAACATCTCAGGTCTTGAATGGGTAGTGGTCATTGCAAGAAGCGAAGCCTTCCACACGAAGACTTCGACAAAACCACCGACCACGATCCGGTCTGATAGTGAGGCCCAACTATTCACATGAACCACTATTCCTGGAAGTTACGACTAAATATGGTCAGACAACCTGAGCAACTTCTTCCTGCACGGATTCGGACTCAACTAGTTCATTTTGGGATTCGCTATTTTCAGATTCAGTAAGGATTTCTCCTTCTAGTTCTTCTTCGCCTTTGGTCATTACAGGAAAATCACTCAATCCACCATCTTCTTTCAAAGAGGCTTCATACATAGAGCGACCTTCAATGCAAGCGTCAGCGATCTTGGCGGCAAAAAGTCTTATGGCTCTAATGGCGTCATCATTCCCTGGAATAACGTAATCTATCTCATCTGGATCACAGTTGGAATCCACGATAGCCACTATGGGTATTCCTAGTTTTTTAGCTTCCTTTACGCCAATATTTTCCTTCTTGGGGTCAA
Source organism: Desulfomonile tiedjei (assembly GCA_020718965.1). Classification (GTDB taxonomy): domain Bacteria; phylum Desulfobacterota; class Desulfomonilia; order Desulfomonilales; family Desulfomonilaceae; genus CAJBEZ01. The sequence goes on along the minus strand of DYRE01000031.1, from coordinate 11,270 downwards.
CGATAAAAACCAATCCTGGAAGCCTTTTCATATCTCTTATGCCTGACAAATTCTTGTTGAGTTTGTCATACTGCCTCGAAATATTCACCAATTCCTTCTTTGTAAAGTTTGTATCTTCGGGCTTGTCGAGAATCGCGCCTAGCTGGTTCAGGCGTTCAATACTCTGCTTGATTGTGGAGAAATTGGTTAGCATGCCTCCCAACCAGCGTTGATTCACGTAAAATTGTCCGCATCTGGCGGCTTCCTCCTGAACAGCGTCCTGCGCCTGTTTCTTCGTCCCGACAAAGAGAACCCCAACTCCGGTCGCCGCAGCGTCCTGAACAAACTGGTATGCCCTTTTAAAAAGCCTGACCGTTTTTTGAAGATCGATTATGTATATCCCGTTTCGCGCGCCGAATATGTAGGGTTTCATCTTGGGATTCCAGCGTCTGGTCTGATGGCCAAAATGAACCCCGGCTTCAAGCAATTGCTTCATCGTAACAAGAGACAAATGAAAAACTCCTTTTCGGGTTGAATCTTCCATCCCTAGGACACGAACAAGCGCGACCCGAGCTACAGGGATGTGTAAGTTAAACTATTATTATGAACATGGCTTCAATATAATGCAATAAAAAAAGGCGATTCCATTTAGGCATCGCCTTTTTTGTTCATTGACTAAAATGTTGATTGGCTTGTTAAGCTGATTCAGTCTTCACAGTTAGAGCCACTTTGTAAAGCACAGACATTATAAGGAATCCCAACGCCCAGACTCCGACAACAATCCCTATTTCAGTCAAAGTCGGGTGGTATTCAGTGATTGTTTCAAGTGGGGACGGAATATAACCTGTAATAACAAGTGTGATTCCCTTTTCGATCCATAATGAGAAAAATACCGCGGCGCAACCAATAGCTAGGGTTCCTGGACTATTTCTGGTTTTTGGGTTAATCAAAACAATCAAGGCAATTGCCGCAAGAATCGTTGAAGCCCACATCCATGGCATCATACCTGTATGTCCGTGGAGCCCCACAAACAGATACAAGAAATGATACATGTGCTCCGGAATCTGGCTATAGAAGACCGTGAAAAGTTCACAAAGCACAAAAAATACACTGAGAATCATTGCATAGGTCACAATCTTCGCAAGAGATTGAATCGCTTCCCAGCCCGCATCAAACTTGGTGTATTTTCTTAAAAAGAGACAAATAAGAATCAACAGCGCAGGACCAGCCGCAAAAGCCGACCCAAGAAATCGAGGGGCCATGATAGCTGATAGCCAAAAGCCTCTACCTGGCAAGCCGGCGTATAGAAACGCTGTAACAGTGTGAATGCTGACGGCCCAAGGTATAGAAAGGTATATAAACGGTTTGATCCACTTGGGAGGTGGAACCGATTTGGCCTCTGCTTCCAGCACCGTCCATCCAACAAAGATGTTCAGGAATAAATAACCGTTCAAAACAACCATATCCCAGAAAAGCACCGAATTTGGGGTAGGATATAGCAGAACGTTGAAAGCCCGGTCCGGACGCCCCAAATCAACCACGATGAACGACAAACACATGGTTACCGCTGCCACCGCCAGAAATTCGCCCAATATTGTGATCTTGCCGAACACCTTGTAATTGTGAAGGTAGTATGGCAGGACAAGCATTACGGCGGACGCCGCTACACCAACAAGAAAGGTAAATTGTCCAATATAGAGCCCCCACGAAACATCTCGGCTCATTCCGGTTACCCCTAAACCGAAACCTAGCTGTCTGAGATAGAATCCGAAGCCCATTCCAACCAGGATCAGCAAGAAACCAATCCAGGCAAAGTAGCTCTTATTACCTCTTAAAGCCTTTTCAAGCATGGTTACCTCACAATATGTAATAGATCTGGGGACGAGTGCCCAACTGAGGTTTACGTTGAATCGTCGGACGAGTTCGCAGCAACTCTCGGACCTCGGAATTTGGATCCTCCAGATCTCCGAACACCAAGGCCTTTTCCTTGCAGGCTTCTACGCACGCCGGCAACTTACCTACGGCGAGAAGTTCTGAACAGAAGTTGCATTTTTCAACGACGCCTCTGGTTCTCGTTGGATATTCAGGATTCTCCTTTTTTATGAAAGGCCTGGGATCACTCCAGTTAAGATTTCTGGCCCCGTACGGGCACGCCGCCATACAAAAACGGCAACCAATACAACGATGGTAATCCATAGCCACTATGCCGTCAGGGCGGCGAAAAGTCGCCTGAACCGGACATACACGAACGCAGGGAGGATTGTCGCAATGGTTGCAAAGAACCAGGAAAGGCAAACCTTTCAGACTAGTCTTTATATAGTCATTGATGTAAGGGTTCTCCTGTCCAGGAAAGGCATGTTCAAATGAAGTCTGCCAAATCCACTTGATCTCATCCTTGGGGTTGTTGAAACTGGGAATGTTGTGAGCGGAGTTACACGCCAGAACGCAGTCCTTACAACCATCTTTCGCTTTGAGACATTTCTGCTGGTCCACGACCATTGCCCATCTCTTGCCGTTGAAGGCCTTTGGATCCTTTTCAAACTTCGGACCCCCTGCTCCAGCCACAGCGTCGACAACTGGCTTGGCCCCAAAACCCAGCATGGAAAGGCCAGCGATCTTCAAGAAACTTCTTCTTGTGTCGTCCATCACTTATCACTCCTTCCGGCCAGTTTTTCCTGCTCTTTGGGCGCTATGTGACAATCCCAGCAATTCGGGGCCACGTTAAGATATGTGTGGCATCGGTCACAAAACTTCGTCTTGGTAGAATGGCATTTTGTACAGGTATTCTGTAGACTCATGTTGAATTGTTTACCTGCTGAGTTTACATATATTCGTTTCCCATCCCTTACCACTTCGTCTCTCCACTGATCCAGAAGAACCATGTGGTTAGCCTGCATGAAAGCCTTTGATTCAACGCACTGTTTTTCCTGAGTGCCAAGTTCCAACTTCGGTGGCGCTGAGGGCTTGGCTAAGTTGTACCAAAAAGGGGCAGTGATAAGGGCGAGAAATATAACGATCCCAATAATGATTTTTCCAGCGTTATACATTCTACTCGTCCTCCTCTACATCCACAAAAGGTTCACCGCGCAAATCCAGTGCACGCTCATTCTCTCCTTCCATGATCAAGGCATTGGCTACCAGTTCATGTATCCCGCCAACAGATACCTCGGGAGCCCAGTATTCTGTTAATGCGGTCAGAGTGGCGCGGTCGATCGCACACATACATAAAAGGTGATTTACGTTGTGCTTGTCCCTTACGTGCCTCAGTGCGCTTGCTCTAGGAAAAGCTCCTCGCATACGCATGTCTATATTCTCGTCATTTCCGAGACCGGCCCCTCCACCGCAACAGTATGTCTGCTCCCTAATAGTATTTTCTGGCATTTCATAGAAGTTGTTGGTCACGTTGCGGATTACGTAACGAGGTTCTTCCAGAAGGCCAGCAGCTCGAGCGGGGTTGCAGGAATCATGGAAAGTGGCGACGTATTTATCGTTGCGACTTGGATCAAGCTTCAACTTGCCATTTTTAATAAGATCCGATGTAAACTCGGTAATGTGAACCATTTTTGTCTGTTTGGAATTTTCGAATTTGGTCCCTGTTATCGGAGATACCGGTTCTTCAAGAAAATCCGCCGGACCATTCATTGTTTCCATATATTGGTGCATGACCCGCCACATGTGACCGCATTCACCGCCAAGAATCCACTTGACTCCCAATCTTTTAGCCTCAGCGTATATTTTGGCGTTCAGTCGCTTTATCATCTCGTGAGATGTAAAGAGTCCGAAGTTCCCACCCTCTGATGCGTAAGTGCTCCATGTGTAGTCAAGTCCCAACTCATGGAACAACATCAGGTATCCCATGCATGTATAGGTTCCTGGATCAGCAAAATAGTCACCCGATGGTGTCACGAAAAGAATCTCAGCGCCTTTCTTGTTGATAGGCAGGTTAACTTTGACACCGGTGATATCTTCTATGTCATCGACCATAAATTGCCACATGTCTACAAGTCCATGTGGAGGAATTCCCAGGTGGTTCCCTGTCCTAAAGCAGTTGGCCACAGGTTCCATAACCCAGTTGATGTTCAGACCTACCAGGTTGAGCAACTCACGGCCGATCATAGTAACTTCAGCCGTATCTATTCCATACGGGCAAAATACGGAACACCGTCTGCACTCTGTACACTGAAAGAAGTAGTAGAACCACTCTTTCAGTACATCCAGTGTAAGTTCTCTGCCTCCTCCCAAGCGACCGAGCATTTTCCCGACAAGTGTAAAATCATTCCTATAAACGCTTCGGATGAGTTCAGCCCTCAACACGGGCATGTTCTTTGGATCTCCAGAACCGATAAAAAAATGGCATTTGTCCGCGCATGCGCCACAGCGAACGCAAATGTCCATGAATAGTCGGAAGGAACGATACTTTTCCAGGCGCTCCTTCATCCCCTGCAATATTATTTCCCGCCAATTCTCAGGCAACTTCCAGTCGTCGTCTGTAGGAGACCACTGTCTAGGGTTTGGCATGCCAAGCGCTTTGAGATTTTTACCCGCGGCAGGATAACTGTACGTGCCCTCCTTAAATTGGGCTCGGCTATCCATCCACCCTGTCTCGGGGGGTCTATTCAGATCTATATTCATCAAATCTTTAGGTTTTGGTAAATCGTGTAGCTCCATGGTTACTCCTTGTCAACCGGGATGCCGACTTCTTTCATCTTTCCCCTGAATTCATTCTCATATTCTTCGTAAGTATGTACTTTCACCGGATAATTCCATGGATTCACATACCGCTCGCTTCTGTTAACATTAGCCAGGTTTCGTGTGGGGCTCAAGAAAACACCACCAGCGTGCATCAACTTGGAGAACGGAAAATAAGCGATCAGTACGCTTACGAGAAAAAGGTGCACATAAAAAATCGGATGAATCCCAGCGGTAGGAACTGGGTGAAAAGTGAATAAGCTAATGGCCAGGTTTTTGACGCCAAGCAAATCCACCTTAAAGTAGTTTCGCATCAGGACTCCTGATACGCCTATTCCCAGTATCAGGAAAAGAGCAAAGTAATCTGCGGGTAGCGAAATGTAACGAACTTGCGGCAAAGTTACTCTTCTCAGGAAAAGTAAAGTTACAGCGCCTAAGAAAATAATGTCCGAGATAAACAATGTTGGAACCATGATTTGAAAGAAACCATCCACAGAAGTAATGGCTTCTACAAATGATGGAATTGGTTCCATGAAAAATCTCAGGTGTCGCAGTATGATGATGAGGAACGAGTAGTGAAACATGATACCAAAAAGCCACAACCACTTAGCAGAAGCGTATGTGATTTTGGGCCCCTCTCGCAACTCAGCCTTCGTGTTTCTAAACAGGGACCGAAACAGAAAGACTTCCAGGAACATTCTGCCGATAACCCCCCATGTGTTGTAGGGAGATTCAAGATTATCAGCTTTGATCCAGGGCAGAGACTTTGCCTGCCCGCATGTTGTTGGAATACGAAAGGGGACTGGCACTCTAGCCCAACCCACAATCCGGTAAACAACCCCGACAATGAAAATGGCCAGCGCAATATACGGAATGATAACTCCAAAAACGGAATCGAGACCTATCGCCCCAACTCCGAACCAGGAGATCGCCGCTAACGCGACCACTGCAATCAGGGCCGAAACTAAAGAAACAAATGCGTTCATTCGACCACCTCAATTAACTTAACGCTGTTTTTATCTCCAACTAAAGGGCGCTACCATTCGTGAGGCGCCCCGTACTTATTGCACGCTCTCTCCAGGATACGCGAGGTTCTGTTCCTTATCTCCATAGCTCGCATTTCGAAGAGTTTCTCGCGACATTTCATGTACATGTCAAAAGCAGTAAGAGCAAGGGAATCAATCCTTGATTCAATTTCCAGAAGTTCTCCAAAATGACCAGAATCCTTCGAAAACTTTTTTGAAACAACTTCCCTGATGCTGTTTTTTAAAAGGAAAACAAACGCCACAGCATTAGAGGGAGAAAATTGCTGGACAGCTCTAATCCTTACTATGTCATCCAACCTCCGAACTACAAGAGGTGAATATTCCTTACTATCTCCCGTCACCCAATCAAAGAGCGCCTCTGCCCCTTGAGCTATTGCCGCCCCTACTGGATTTGCAAACTGATCTTTCTGATTTCTGAGAAACGAGCCCGACTCAGACGGATAAGTATCAACGGTAAGGTTAATCCAGCGTTTTATTATGGTTCTCTTCTCTTCCAAAAGACCACTTTTCATTATTATTCCTTGCGCTATTTCAACGACTATATCTAATGACCATGGTAACTCTTTTGCAATTACTTGATAAAGACCCGACGCAGAATCATGCACCGTTCCGGTCATTAAAAACGAAACGCCTTTCGATAACTGCGCTTTTCTCTATCAGCCGGGCCAAACCTAAAACTTTAAGCCATCCATTCACCCAAGTGAAATCCCGATCGTCTTTGACTTCGGATAATATTGGCTACAAATTTAAGTGTTATATTAACACTTGGCTTACAGCCCGGGTCGGGGTTAGCCGTGGTCAAGGTAAGAAATTTAAGGTTCTACGCGTATACTTTCCATGGCAAAATGTCAAGCTTTTTGGCTGCTTTTTGGCTGTTTTTTGAGAATACGGCCGTCAATTATCCAGGGAATTGAGTGCTCTATTAATTTGCCCTTGAAGATCCAGAAGGATGCCTTAAGTTAATATTGGACGGGAAGAACTCTCGACACAGACAATCTTCAGATGGTCGCATCAGGAGTGTGAAAAATGATAAAATTCAATGGAATAAACCATCTGGCAATGGTAACAGGCAACATGGATGTAACAATCCGTTACTGGCGAGATCTTCTTGGATTCAGATTGGTAGCGGGTCTTGGCGCGCCCGGATACCGGCATTATTTCTTTGAAATTTCACCAACCGACCTTATTGCGTTTTTTGAATGGGATGGCGCTCAGCCAGCGACGGAAAAGGACCATGGAGCTCCGGTGAAAGGCCCTGTTGTATTCGACCATGTTTCCTTCGGGGTTGATCGTATTGAGGATCTGTGGGAGTTACGAGACAAGTTGTCCGCGGCTGGATTCTGGGTTTCGGAAATGGTGGACCACGGTTTCATTTATTCGATTTACTCCTTCGACCCAAACAATATTCCGGTAGAATTTAGCTTCTCCGTAAAAGGCGACAAGATTCGACTATTCCCTGTAATGGCGGATAAACGTCCGTCAGATATCACGCTGGAGGGATCTGAACCTCAACCTGGTCGGTGGCCTGAATCGACACCGTCCCACCGGGAAGATCGCAATATATTTCCCGGCGCCGGCAGCGAACTTTTTCACGGCGTCAAAGACCACACTAGCGGCTGATCTTGGACATCAGTTTTCCCAAATAAGGTTCTACTATCACAACTGCGTCATTGACACAAAGTTCATGGCAACAGAAACATGATATGCAGATACGTCTGTCAATCTTCATAACCCCATTGTCATTTTTGATTGCCCCAGGAGGGCAATGATTCATGCAGACCCCACAGTTCCGGCAGATTGATGCGTCGATCGAAGGTTTAGTGATAATATGATTTTCAAGAAACCTCCTCAAAGGGTTCCAATAAGAAAGGTTCCACGACATAGTCATTGACTTGGGCCGTTCAAAATCAGCAAGAGGAAATCCCTTTAACTCGTCCCCCACAATGGTGGTTCCTGCTGGATCAGCTACTCCTAGTCCCAGTTCACTCCCAACAGCGCATGTTTTTACAAGATTTATGGGGAAACCGAGAAGATAGGCTATCACTGAATCCAGAGCCACGGCATCCTGACCAGCCGCCACTATACCTATTAGCCTCGGTTTACCACTGTTTGGACCATTTCCTTCCATCCCAAGGACACCATCAACTATCGAAACTGCAGGACTAATTTGCTCATAAATCTGAACCAGGAGTGTTGCGAAACTGTCGATATTTTTGCCGGCGCGTAGATGCCATGACGCCTTATCCGTACCAATTACGGTTCCAAACAAGTTTTTTATGGCAAGAGTCAAACCCATCTGACAGTGTGTTTTAATCTTGGGAAGGTTGATCACCTTATCAAATTCGAATACCTCTTCAGCTAGTTCCAGCCGTCTGAACAGCCTGTTTTCTTGGCAATCAAGGCTCCGTTTCCTTATGAAAGGACAGGGTTTGACGTTAAGCCTCTTCATAAAGTTGTCGTATCCGGACTTGGATAGGACTCTGCTCAGGTTTCCCAGCGGAGGGCTGTCCCCCAAAGACAGTTGGGCTCCATAGTCCACCAGCAACTCTGCAACGGCTTCTACAAAAGTGGGATGAGTAATTATGGCCTGACCAGGACTTGAAGAACGAAGCAAATTGGGCTTCAAGAGAACTTTGTCCGATCGATTAATCATAGAACTTAGTCCACCTATATCATCCATACAGGCGTTCACAATGTCCTTTAGGCCAGCTAGTTCGTATTCCCGATATTTCCTGACACTCACCAGTGATTTCATTTTGATCCTCAAAGATTTCAAATTTCCTAATTTTGCCCCCAATTTTGAGTCCTGACTTCCAGGATAATTAAAGAATTGACGCATTTCAATCTTCACTAGTGTTACCTGGTGATTTCAGCTTGACCTAGCAGTCAATCTCATTATAATAATTATAGTAGGTCTGGAGTTTTTACAAAAAAACCCGGAACACTGTAACATGAATCAAAATCCGCTTGGATCCTTGTGACCGGGACGGAAGGAACAATCATTAGCGCTGTACACCTTCCTTCGGGAAGGTTTTTTTTTGGCTGGGTCGGCCCCCGATGAAAATAATAACATCCATCAATGAAATGAAAGAGTGGTCCAGGAAATGCGCTCTAAATATCAAGTCTGTCGGCTTGGTTCCAACCATGGGGTATTTGCACGAAGGACATTTAAGCCTTGTAAGGATAGCCCGATCGGAAAATGATCTTACTGTCGCAAGCATCTTTGTGAATCCGACTCAATTTGGTGAAAAAGAGGACTTAAATGTTTATCCGCGAGATCCAGAGGGTGATCGCGTTAAGCTTGAGTCTTGTGGCGTCGACGCGCTCTTTCTACCCGACGCAGAGTCAATGTATGGCGCCGGTTACGAAACATTTGTTGAGGTTCAACAGCTTTCTCTTCCCCTTTGTGGGCAATCTAGGCCGGGGCATTTTAGAGGAGTAGCTACTGTTGTCCTTAAGCTGTTCAATATTATTGAACCGGCCAGGGCCTATTTTGGGAGCAAAGACTATCAACAACTCCAGGTAATCAAGAAGATGGTCAGGGATCTTAATGTCCGGACAGAAGTGATAGGATGCCCGACCATTCGTGAAGCTGATGGACTTGCGATGAGTTCCAGAAATTCATATCTGTCCCGGTCTGAAAGAAAACAGGCCGTTTGCCTCTATGAGGCTCTTTGGAAAGCCCAACAACTCTTTATAACCAACGAAACAGACCCAAATGAATATGTCGGAGCAATGAAGGATGCCATTTCTCGGGAGCCAGGTCTTAGTCCGGAATACGTTAGGCTCGTAGATCCCGACACACTAAAGGACGTCTCGGTCGTTCAAGCGCCGGTATTGGCTATCTTAGCTGTTAGGATTGGACAAACCAGACTGATCGACAACGTTTTAATGAGTTGAATTGTGAACTTTCAACATTTTGAAGACATTTTAGAAGAGTATCGTGTTGAATTTAAAAGTTTAGAATCATCACCAAGATTTAGCTAATCCAGGAGCCATGTCATGCAACGGACCATGCTGAAGTCAAAGATACACAGAGTTAAGGTTACCGGCGCCTGCGTCGATTACGAGGGAAGCGTTACCATAGATTCAAGCCTCCTTGAGGCTTCAGACATTCTCGAATATGAGCAGGTTCACATCTATAATGTTTCCAATGGGGAACGTTTTGCCACCTATGTAATAGAAGGGAAGCCAAATTCCGGTGTGATCTGTCTTAATGGCGCGGCAGCCAGAAAAGTTTCAGTAAATGATTTGGTGATTATATGTTCGTACGTGAGTTTGGATGACGCTGAATGCAGAAACCACAAGTCCAAGAACGTGTTCGTTGACTCTGAGAACAAAATCGCACGAATTCATTAATCCGCTAAATGTCTGGCATCTGATTTCGATGACCCTATTTTACAATGCGCGTCTGCGGTCAGTTGTTTTTGCCTTGTTTTCCTCAACTTCATGGGTCGCGGATGATCCTGCAACGACCAGTTCCTTCTTTTCGAAGCCACGCTGAAAAACTATCTTCCCTTGGTCGTTGTATAGAAGAATAGAAACTCGAGCTAATCTTGCGCCAGGGCGGATATCCCCATATGGCAACTCTACCCTTGAATTGTTCTTAAAGGATATCGTTTCTCCCTCTCGAAAGTTTGAGGGTAAATCGCCTTCACCGAGTCGGGTTTTATCAGGATAAACATAAATTCTGTTTTCGCCTTTCTTGTCCTGCATCTCTACAAAAACAAACAAATATCCTGAAAAAGCTATGTCTGGGTGGTCCCTGATAAGTCTAAAATTTAGGGTCCCGTTGGACTGCCCCGTCGGTTTTACTGTAACATCCTGGGCATTGAAGTTGACTATTGGAACCGCTAGATCCTGGCTTTGTGTGGGAACGGTAGATTGTCCGTGTGAAACTGAATCCAGTTTTTTTTCTTGTGGAGGCGCAGATGCGATTCCAGAACTTACAGCAGAGGTCTGCGGTGTGTGTAACCTCGAAGACAGATCGCCTTGAAGCTTTTCGGTCGACTGCATGGACAACGCCGACCTCTCTGCGCTACCAGGGTCCTCAGAATAGTCGCGTTGATCTGAAACCGCTTCTCTCCGAGCCGTCCCAAATCCAGCCGCGTTAGAATAGCCCTTGGGCGACGAGGACAATTCCGTAGCAACTTGATCCTGCTCAGAATTTTGAGATGACAGATTAGTAGTTCGGCCATCATAGTCAGAGGTCTCCAGAAAAAACTGCCCCCAAACAATTCTACCTGCAGAATACGCTCCTAAAAGCGACAGGCTGGCTATAATCAATCCAGCAATCATTCCTATTCGGAATTTTCTCGGACTTAGATCATATTGCAACGCCCCGCGTCGCTCATTCATAACTACTACCTGGAACCCGCGGTTCGAGGGCGGTTTATGCGACGGAATGAGCGGCATCTCTTTAAGGGGGGTATTGATCTTACGATTGGCCTTACCCACCGGAATTATCTCCAGGAACCAGGACCATAGATTTACGATTTTTTTCATGGCTAGTGTCTCCTTTATAGGATTAAACCAACGCATTGATAATCTTGTCAT
>DYRE01000030.1:10685-12673 GCA_020718965.1 Desulfomonile tiedjei | reverse complement strand
TCACCCACCAAAGAGATTAACCGGAAAACCGGTCCATCTGTCGGAAATGCTATTTCTCGTAGAAGGCGAAAAAATCTTTTGCATAACCCTGATCGTAGCGCTTCATGGTATATTGCAGTTGTTCAGGCGAAAGCCTGTCTCTCTTAATGATCTTGTTGTTTTCATCTCTAAAATAAAAATTACAGACTATGTTGTGAATGTTCGCGTCCCCATGAATGGCCCTCTTGCATCCAGCAAGAGCAAGAGCTTTCGCAAGATCTTTTGTGCCAACATGGTGGCCCATGGCGAAAACCAGGTTTCCATCATCCCTGATACCGAAAGCGGTTCTGTTTGCCAGAAACCAGAACTCGTTATTCATTGTGCTTCTTCCGTCATTATCAACGAGAAACCCACCGAGACCTATTTCCGAATCATTAGTCTTACCATTTTTAAATACCTGATTAACTACTTTTCCATCTCTAACTATGAGATGTCGTAACTGACGCGCGTCCTTGACTGCAGACACAGGTATATCGTTGGACCATTCCAGAATATCCACTGAATCATCCTTGTAAATGACAAGGGTCGCCATTCCTGGAACCATCGGATAGACAACCTGCCCTCTAAATATTGCCCCGGCTCCCCTAGAGTGCTGCTGCATCCACATGGCGTTGGTAATGGCCACAATCCTGGATAGAGATTCCCTCGACGACGTATCAGACACCTGGTATATGCCGGGTTCAGTCTGCCCAATAAAAAGTCTGACTTTGATTCGACTCATGTCAAAGACCGCCATGTAAACTACGGCATTGGGAAAGTCAATGCTTGGGCGGTACGTGGTTTTATGTATAAGTGGAACCCCATCAGAAGAAGGGGTGTCTTCACCAACCCAAACTCCCTCACCTTCAATTTTTGGGGATGAATACAAAGGTGGAATGTTTTCTAGCCTCGATATTCCACTATCCAAAGTTTTGGTTGTAATTATCGTGGGGCTTGTAACACTCTGTTCGATTCCTTCGCCGACGTCTTTGTCTTCCAGCTTCGCGCTAATCTCCGGTGGTTGTTCCGCTGGAATTCTATTAAGAACCAATTCCAGCCAGTCCGGTATTGGAGCGTAATCAGAAAGGGCTTTTTCCAGATCATCCTTCGACGACTGAATCTTGGTTTCGTTCCCCGGTTCCCCTGTTGACTGATGATTGTCGGCAAAAGCTGAAGCTGCCAGGAAGACACAAATTATTGCAAAAATTGGAAACTTTATGAAACTGCTGACGCGCATACCCACTATATCACTCCCAATGGTAAATTAAAATCACGAACATTTGATAATTAACAGTTATGAAATTACACGGCTAATCATAGCAAATAAACCTAAAAAACTCAATTCCAAGATCCTGGTCGCTAATTCGTTGTCCTGTTCTTTAAGGAGCCGTTGTCCAAACTGATCGCCAGTTTTCGAATCAATTGATTTGTCTATTCTCACTGGAAATCAGCTTTAGATTCCTGTCCGGTTGGAAGCGCTTTGCTCCAATGTAAATTGAAGAATATGAATAAATTGAACCCTGTCAAGTAAATTTCGCTTTTTTTTCGCTTTTTTACATCCGATACTTGGTAACTTGTGACATGTCCAGTCATGTGTATCGATGTTGAAAATAAGGGCTCATCGTGTTAGATGGTTCGCAACGCCTAGAGGCAATAGATTTACAATTAATTCAATTGAAGGAATTCTTCGAAGGATTCGAATAAAAATGCCCCACATACAGGATCAGGAAGAACTAACCGGGCCAATCACTGAACATTGCGTTAACTCAAATATCGTTAAGAATCCCGGTATTGAAAATCTCAATTTCATGGAATTGTCTCAAATCATAAAAATCGTCAACCCTGTTCGTTTCCGAGGGCCGGTCCATGGCCAGGTTTGTGGGGTGTCTATCGACACAAGGAAACCGATTGGCGACAATCATATTTTCTGGGCGCTCAAGGGTCCTCACTTTAATGGGGCAGACTTTGCA
>DYRE01000030.1:0-10585 GCA_020718965.1 Desulfomonile tiedjei | reverse complement strand
AAGACATACAGATCTCCACTTTCGTATAATACTCAAATAGGAGCGGCGCTAGCTCTCTTGGGAATCAGGCGAGAACATGAAATTGCAATCATTGAGGCCGGCATCAGCTTACCAGGAGAAATGGAAAGACTCGAAAGAATGATAAGACCGGATCATGGAATTCTGACTGTTATCACTAAAGCCCATATTGGTGGCCTAGAAAGTCTGGAAAACACACTTGAACAAAAGGCGCTGCTGTTCAGAAATCTGGGAGCCAATTCCTTTTTGGTACTGAACGCTGATGACCCTCTAAGCATGGGGTACGCTCCCTTGGCTACAGCTAAGGTCTTGACTTTCGGTTTTTGTGAAAATGCGGACGTCCGCGCGATCGATCCAAGGCCTCTCCCGGATAAGGGTCACAGTTTTATACTAAAAATTTTTCATGAAGAGTTGGAAATACTTTTGCCGGTGGCGGGCCACTTCAACATTGCGAATGCGCTGGCGGCAGCGGCTTCCGCCAGGATGCTCGGGGCTCCATTACCAAATATAAAGAGGGGACTTGAAGAATTTCGCCCTTCGCCGATGAGACTGGAAATCCACACGACCGTAACAGGCGTAACTCTTATCAATGATACCTACAATTCTGATCCTGCCTCAGTTAAAGGCGCCATCGACGCCTTAACCAAAGTGGGAGAAGGCAGACGAAAAATAGCCATACTGAGCGAAATGCTGGATCTTGGGCTACATAGCAGAGAAGAACACGTCGCCGTCGGCAAAGATGTGGCCAAAGCACGCATAGATCATCTTATAACAGTAGGTGAAAACGCTCAACTGATAGGTAACTCAGCTTTGAAGGAGGGGATGAAACCCGCGAATATTGCGCATGCGCGCACCTACAACGAAGCCGCAAAGGAACTCGAGAGAGTAATGAATCGTGGAGATGTAGTCCTTTTCAAAGGATCCCGCTGGTTTCGTCTGGAACGTCTTGCGAGGGAACTGGTGGGATCAATAGGTCCCACTCGATTATTTGTCAATCTGGACGCTATTGCCGCCAACATAAAAAAAATTAGGGCTATTGTGGGGGAATCAGTTGAAATAATGTCGGTTGTCAAAGGCTTCGGCTATGGAAATGATTCCATCAGAACATCCAAAGTGGCTCTCGAGAATGGAGTTACTTATCTGGCGGTGGCTTTCCCTGACGAGGGAGCGACGCTTAGAGAAAACAAGATTGACGCTCCGATTCTTGTTTTCAACGTATTTCCTGAAGAGGCGGACAAAATTCTAAGATACGGACTGAGTTCCGTCATACCTTCTCTTGAATTGGCTGAGGCCCTTAATGTAGCGGCAAAGGGACGGAAAAAAATCCCGGTCCACCTCAAGATTGACACCGGCATGGGACGCTCAGGGGTTTGGCATCAGGAAGCCACGTCATTCATAACCAGGGTTTTCGAACTGGAAAACCTTTGCGTCGAGGGTATAATGACGCACTTTTCCAGCGCTGACGATCCAGAATCAGACGATTACACGATAAATCAGATCAATGCGTTCAATGAGGTTTTGACCGCTGCGAAAAAGTTCGGATATTATTTTAAATATATTCACGCGGCCAATACATCGGCTATAGTGAGGTTTCCACAAACACATTACAACATGGTCAGACCGGGGCTAGCCATATATGGGATGTACCCTTCAGAGCCCGTAAGTCAGCGCATTGATTTGGACCAGGTGATTACGTTCTCGACCAAAATAGCTCAGATCAAATTTCACCCCTCAGGGAGATGTATATCTTACAATCGACGTTTTGTTACCTGCAGGGATTCTCGAATTGCAACTCTTCTTGTCGGATACAACGATGGATATCCCAGATTTCAGTCCAATAAAGGAGAAGCTTTGGTTCGAGGCCAAAGAGCGCCAGTGGTGGGAACCGTTTGCATGGACACGCTCATGATAGATGTATCGGACATTCCAGAAGCGTCTGTTGGAGACGAGGTCGTCCTCATCGGTCGACAGGGTGATCAAGAGATCCTTCCCGATGAAATTGCGTCTAACGGGCATACCATAAATTATGAGATAGTTTGCAAAATTTCTCCCAGAGTCACTCGCATTTTTGTACAAAGCTGAGACATAACGGAATCATTAAGTTATTGGTCTTCTATTCATAATATCGAAAGGCCCTTTCATGAGCAGGATACTTTATGGTGTGATGGGAGACGCTCGAGGTCATGTCGCCAGAGCGTTAACTGTGGCGCAGGAGATGCCGCATCACGATTTTCTGTTCCTGGGAGGTGGAAAGGTCCAAGATATAAGGACACTTGGTTATAATGTTCATGAAATTCCTATGCTAGCCACTTATTACATTAACAACAAGGTTGACATGAAGACTACCTTGTGGAACGCCTCACGTGTTCTTTTACATCAGCATGCTACTAAGAAGGTTATTTCATGTATTGTTAAGGATTTCGATCCGGATATAATACTGACCGACTATGAATATTTCACGCCGCTGGTGGCCATGAATTTGGGGCTCCAGTGTGTGAGTATAGACCATCAGCACATTCTTACGCATTGCCATTATGAAGTTCCTCACTCTCAGCGTTTCAGCCGTTTTTTAACCTGTTCCATAGTAAATAAACTGTACAGCTACAGCTCTGAATTTCTGATTATTTCGTTCTACAACCTTCCCCCAAAAAATCCGGAAACTACCACTGTCTTTCCCCCTTTAATCCGCAAAGATGTACAGATGACAAAGAGCGCTGAAGGTGACCACGTACTCGTTTATCAAACTTCACCCACTTTCCATCGACTTTTTCCAATATTGGAAAAAATCAACTCGAAATTCCTTATTTACGGTTTTGGAGCAAGACCAAGCCAAAAGAACCTGGTTTTCAAGGAGAATTCTTCTGACGGTTTTCTGGAAGATCTGGCAACAGCCCGGTACGCTATAACAAATGGAGGGCACAACGTTCTGTGTGAAGCTATTTATTTGGGTAAACCGGTATTGGCTTTTCCAATCGCAAACGCCTATGAGCAATTCCTGAATTCTTATTTTCTCACGGAATGCGGATATGGCGGACATTCGAGTTCACTGAATCCATCCGAGGATTTGTTTCTGGATTTCGAGAGACACTTGGATGAATACAAGTCCAACATCAATCATGGACAGCTTATGGGAAATGAGAGACTAGTTCGCCGGATCGAAAATCTCATTTCGACAGGACGTGGTAATTCAGAATCTTCAACTCGAATAGTCTGAAGAACGATGCCAACAAATGTTAACTGGTTTCTGTACTGTAATTTCTTTAAAAACCACTAGATAACGCCGACAGGATTTGCTTTAAGCCACAACTGTAAGACGAGCAACGTCCAGAGTTCTTTTCTAAAATCTGCTTTACCGGCTTTATGTTTTGAAATCATCTCTGAAACAAATTTATGATTGAAGAGCTCCTGACGTCGAATATTTGCTTCACCCAATTCTTCATCGACCAGGGGAGAGAGAGATTTTTTGAGCCAAAGCGCCGTGGGTATCAAAAAACCTCTCTTTTTCCGGTGCAATATGCTTTTAGGGAGATGGTTCCGAAGGGCTTTTTTTAGCAAATATTTTCGTGTCAATCTTTTGATTTTCATGTGGGCGGGTAAGCCAAACACGAATTCTACAACATCCTTGTCAAGGAAAGGGGCCCTAACTTCAAGAGCGTGCATCATTGAACATCTGTCAACCTTGACAAGAATGTAATCAAGCAAATATTGCTTGGCGAATAAGTAAAAGACCTTATCCAGAGAATTCGTCGCTCTGAAATTTTGAAAAAGACTCCTGGTTTGCTCGTACATCAACTCCGGGTTAGATGAAGACAAAGGAAAGTCCTTCCATAAGTCTTTTTCGAAATCTGGAGTAAAAGCGCCAACCCAAATCTGGCTTCGGAGCCAATCTGGGGCTTCGGTCCCACGAATAAATTTTTCCATAACGTGCCGAGGGCTCACATATCCTGTTGACACAGGCAGCAACCTTAACAAAGGTTTAATGATGTCTTCCCTGAGGACCAGGGGAAGACTGAGGTAGTAATCGGCCAATATTGATCCGGTGTAATACTCGTAACCGGCAAAAAGTTCATCTCCACCATCACCGCCAAGCGCTACTGTAACCTTCTTACGAGTGATTTTGGACAGCAAAAAAGTTGGGACTACCGATGGATCCGCCATTGGTTCATCCTGGCGCGATACTATTTCGGGGAGTAAATCTCCCGCGTCGATTGCGCTCAGTGTTTCTTCATAGTGATGAGTGCCAAAAAGGTTTGAAACCATTCTCGCATAAGGGGATTCGTCATAACTTGATTCACGGAAACCTATGCTGAATGTTTTTATTTCAGACGGCGGTACAAGCTCGCTCATAAGAGCCACAATTGCAGAAGAATCTATACCCCCACTAAGAAAAACACCTAAAGGAACATCACTAATCAACCGCCTCTTTATGGCTTGACCCAGAAGACTCACAATCCTTTCGCAGCATTCGTCCTCTGAAATATTTACTTTCTGGGCAGGAACAGGGAGATCCCAATAGCGTACTGTTTTTAAAATGCCGTTGCTAAAAGTAAGATAATGTCCCGGCCTGAGTTTGAAAATATTTTTGTATATCGTGTCCGGAGTTGGAACGTACTCATAAGCCAGGTACCGAGCTATTGACTTCCTCTCTACCTCCAGTTTTATAAAAGGGAGGTTTTTAAATGCGGTTAACTCAGACGCAAAGGCAAACACCCCGTTTTGTAGAGTGTAATAGAATGGTTTTTTGCCCATCCGATCACGCGCGGCGAAGAGCGTCTGGTTTCTCTCATCCCAGATTGCAAACGCAAACATACCCTCGAAACGGGTCAAGCAATCTGCCCCGTAACAAATATATGATTTGAGAAGAGCTTCTGTGTCAGATCTGGTTCTAAAGCCGTATCCCCGTTTTTCGAGTTCATGCCTTATATCAAGGAAATTGTAAATTTCTCCGTTAAAGACCGTTGAGACCTTGGCCTCATCGTCAATCATGGGTTGCCAACCAGCCTCAAGATCTATGACACTGAGCCGCCGATGGCCAAGAACCGCTGGTGGACACAGATAAGATCCTCCGCCATCAGGCCCCCTATGACGAATGGCCTCCATCATCTGTTTGATCCACATTGATTGAAGATCTTTCGTTCCCCCGGCATTGATGAAACCGGCTATCCCGCACATATAATTCTGTCTCCTGTTTGAGGGGGTTCTGGTCTAATCATGCGCAGGTCAATTGTGGAAAAGAGATTGATTCTGCGGCTGTCTGGAGAAATAAATCATCTGTGCCCATTTCTGCTTCCCCGGACAGATGAGGAACTGCTTGAAAGCTTCACTTTCCAGTTGATCGGCTCTTTCATTGTCAACATGACGCTGCTGGAGTCATGTCCGTAAAACCTGGCGCTTGTGTTCAATTGCAATCGATATTTCTATCACAATCGCAAACATTCCATTTCGCGTCAAGTTCCTCAAAATATTCATTTCCGCCCCAATTACAGTTTGAAAGTTGACGATTCTCTAGTTATAGTAATGTTTGCCCTACATGTAGAGGAGTAAAACAAAGCCAACCTTGACAAAAATAGCCTATTTAACCTTGTGGTTTCCCAAGGCATCCGAGACTTTCATCTTCACAGAGGTCCTCAATCTTTGGGAAATGGGTTTGCCTCTTAAAGTTTTCACTCTATACGGAGATGTGAAAAGACAACTTTCGCCGGAAATGCTTTCCATTCCAGTTGGAAAAGTCGAACATCTGGGCATGAAATCAATTACTCGGTTACATGGTGACATACGCTTTTGGTTTAAAAGAAAAAAAATACTTTCCATACGTCTGTTCAAGACAATTCCATTACGTCGATGGAAATCTATTGAGTTTGGCGGAGAAAATATAATTGGTTTTTTGTACGGTTTTACGTTAGCTAGACGCTTTCTGGAAGAGCCCTTTGACCACATTCACGCCGCATGGGCCATGGGACCGGCTACAGCGGCATGGGTGGCGTCTGAATTGACGGGGATACCGTTCAGCTTCACTGGACGGGCAGGTGACATATATCCGCCTGATGGCGCTCTTGAAGAAAAAATCAAGGCGGCGAAATTTGTCATTTCCGACAACATGACAAATGTTCCTTATCTGGAAAACCTGGTTCCCGGGTCAAAAACCAAGATATTTGGGATCTATAACGGCATTCCCCTGCGGAAGGTTGTTGACGCCCCTGTGCCCATGGTACCGCCCTACAGATTACTGGGTCTTGGGCGTTTTGACCGTATAAAGGCATTTCATGTCTTGCTTCACGCATGCAAGATTTTGAAAGATGAGGGACTGAGCTTTAAGTTAACTCTTGCGGGAGATGGTCCTAGGAAAATCCATCTGAAACTACTCACGAGAAGGCTTGGTTTGGTCGATCAGGTTTTTTTTCCTGGTTTCGTTCCGTATAACCGTGTTTCGAATTTGTTTTGTTCCTCGGACGTATTTGTTATGTCCAGCGCTGTCCACCGATCTGGCGATAGAGACGGCCTGCCCACTGTGATTATGGAAGCTTTGACACATAGGCTTCCTGTAGTTTCGACCGACGTTTGTGGAATACCGGAGGTAATCCAGAATGGTGTAACCGGTTTGCTGGTAAAGCAAAACGACCCCCAGTCTCTGGCAGATGGCATAAAAAAAATGTTGGAGGATCGAGAAAAAGCCTTGAGCATGGCACAAAAAGGTCAAGAGTTGGTCCTGAGAGAATTCAACCAGAAAAAAAACCACCAAAAGATTTTTGATCTTCTGGTAAATCAGGTCTATGGAGCTCAAAATTAGCCGGCCATACAAAACAGTCATCACCCTTCAGGATTTGGAATTTGGGGGTACACAAAGATATGCTGTTCACTTATTGAAACATCTGAACCGGGATCTTTTTGACACTGAGCTGTGGGTCTTGAGAGGTGGGGAAGACATGCTGCCACTTGCTCAAGCGTCAGGTCTTCCAATCAAGTATCTATGCAGGGATTCATGGGTTACGCCCCAAGCTCTTTGGAGGTTCTTTTGGAAACTCAGGAGTCACAGGCCTGAAGTCCTTTATACCATGACAGGGGTACCCAACATTTGGGGACGCGTTTTTGGAGCTTTAGCCTTGGACTCCGTAATGGTGGCAAGCTGGAGGGGCCTTAGGGAACGGCAGTTTGAATCATTTCTCTGGAGATTTAGTGATCTTCTAATTTGCAATGCCAACGCACTTAAAGAATTTGTCATAAAAAGGCACAGAGTCGATCCACAAAGAGTAGTTGTGGTTCCAAACGGAGTGGACACCGATTTTTTCACTCCGGATCCGTCATGTCAGACAACCTTTCCTACAGTGGTCTTTGTTGGACGATTGGTGAAGGAAAAGGATCCCCTTTGCCTCATTGAAGCTTTTGCCTTACTTCGAAATATCATTCCAGAAACCCGTTTGGTAATGGTTGGTCAAGGTTACATGGAACACAGCGTTCAGAGGCGATTGGCGTCAACAGGATTGTCTAATCACGTTGAACTTGTCCCAGGAGCCAATGACGTAAGACCTTTCCTGAGAAAAGCGTGGACTTTGGTATTACCTTCGGTTTCAGAGGGATTTCCTCAGGTCATACTCGAAGCCATGTCTTGTGGTTTACCGGTTGTCGCCACTACAGCAGGAGGAATTCCGGAAATCATAGACGACGGCGTAAACGGTCTACTCGTTCCGCCTCGATCCCCAGAGTCTTTAGCTAAATCTTTAGCTAAAATCTTGTCGGATAAACAGGCCAGAATAGCAATGGCTAAAAAAGCAAGAGAAAAGGTGGAACAGAGTTATTCGCTGGAGCGTGTAGTTAAAATGACAGAGGAATACATCCTGGAAGCGGTCAGAAAAAAACGGTCCGTTTGATTCTACGGTTTTTATCAGGGTTCGTCTCCAACCAGCCAACACGCCTTCCAACATGTAGATGTGCTTAAATTCTTAGCCATTTAATCAGATGGTCGGATGGACTTATCTGTCAAGTAATCCATGAGAGCTTGCCTTGCGAGTTTATCGGCTCTTTCATTCTCAATATGACCAACATGACCCTGGACCCATATCCACTCAACCCGGTGCTTTGAGTTCAGCTCATCCAGAATCTTCCACAGATCTTCATTCTTTACAGGCTTTTTTTGCGAGGTATTCCAGTTTCTGGCTTTCCACCCCTTCAGCCACTCTGTGATTCCCAACATCAGGTATTTTGAATCAGTGGCGATTCTCACGGAACAAGGCCTTTTTAGAGCTTCAAGCGCCTTGATTGCGGCCATGATTTCCATTCGGTTATTGGTAGTGTCAGGATCCACTCCCGCGAGCGTTTTTTCGTGGTTTCCAAATCTCAGAATAGCCGCCCAAGCTCCAGGCCCTGGATTACCTTTACAGGCTCCGTCGGTAAAAACTTCCACCACTGAATTTGTCGAAGATTCAGGCTTCATGAATTAATTTTTGCCTGTCAGCCTGAAATCAGTTTTATATGAGCCTGTCTCGTCCTGGGACCATCAAACTCACAAAAAAATATCCCTTGCCAAACACCAAGGACCGGCATGGCGTCAGAAATTATTACATGCGCTGAAGATCCCGTAAGAGAAGCCTTTATATGGGCGTCAGAGTTCCCCTCTGCGTGACGATAACTTTTTTCCACGGGTATCAATTCTGAGAGTTTTCTGTTCATGTCGTGAACAACAGATGGGTCCGCCGCCTCATTGATTGTTACACCTGCAGTGGTATGCGGGACATATATTAGAGCTATCCCTTCAGTAATACCACTCTTGGATATGATTCTTTTAATTTCATCGGTTATATCTAAAAATTGGGTCCGGGAAGAGGTTTTGATCGTCAAGGTAAACATTTTACTAGCTCCCCATTGGTTAATCGACGCTTAACATAGCCTCAGCGAAGTGCCTGGCGTTGAAATCTCGGAGATCGTCCATCTTTTCACCAATCCCAACAAATCTAATGGGTATTTGAAGTTCCTTGGATATACCGACTATTACTCCACCCTTTGATGTCCCATCCAGCTTTGTCATTGCTATCCCTGTCACTGGAATTGCCTCATTAAATGTTCTTGCCTGTAAGATTGCGTTTTGTCCCATGGATGAATCTATCACCAGTAACGTTTCATGGGGGGCGTTCGGTATTCTTTTTCCAAGTGTTCGACGTACTTTTTTCAACTCATCCATTAGTGGGACTCTCGTATGGAGTCTACCAGCGGTGTCCACCAGCACTATTTCAAAGTCATCTTTAATGGCGCGGTCCATCGCCTCAAACGCGACTGACGAAGGATCAGCCTGTGGTTTTCCTTTTACAACCTCGCATCCGATTCTATCCCCCCAGATTTGCAATTGCTCTACGGCGGCGGCGCGAAACGTGTCGCCGGCGACAAGCATCACCTTTCGATTCGCCGCAGTGTGCCTGGCGGCTATTTTGGCAATTGTGGTAGTCTTGCCGGAGCCGTTCACACCAATTACCATTATGACAAAAGGTTCAGTTCCATATCCCACTCTCAGGGGGGATTCTACCTTTTCCAGGGATTGTCTTACCATATCCCTGATGTGTTTGATTACTTTGGCAGGATCGTCTATTTCTCTTCGTTTTACACGATCAGTGACCTGTTCGAGCAACTCGTACGAAGTTTGAACTCCTATGTCAGCTCTGAGCAAGACTTCCTCAAGTCTGCCAAGCACCTGCTCATCGAGTTCCTTCTTACCAGCAAAGATGCCGTCCAGACTTTTGAGAAACCCTTTCCTTGTCTTGGTCAACCCAGTTTTGAGAACCAACAGATTTCTGGCTTCATCCTGATCTTCCGACGTCGCATCGACTATTTTCCGATCCGACTCAGTTTCTTCAGGATGTTCGCTCTGAAGCTCCTGTACATAGTCTTCACCAGTAGCAGTTTCTTCCTGCGGTTTGTCTTCCAGTCGATTCCGTTTGAATAATCTTCCCAGGAATCCCGTTTTCTTTTTTTCCTCAGACATATTATGTTCTTTCTATGATCATTGTGCAGTCCCACCAACCGTTAACCATGTATCAGGTTTGTCCGGGGTCCCGATCCTGAGCGTTGGCTGGGCGTCAGAAACTGGCACGCCTTGACCATCTTTTCCGCATGTGCCTATAGAAAACCCTAAATCATTTCCTACCATGTCGATATTCATAAGCGCTTTGGGGCCATTCCCCACAAGAGTAGCTCCCCGAACTGGTTCCCCTTGACGACCATTTTCAATCAAGTAACCTTCCGCCACTTCAAATACAAAGTCCCCATTGACGGTGTTAACTTCTCCTCCTCCCATTTTCCTAACCAATAGACCATTGGGTGTGGATTTCAAGATTTCATCGGCGCTTAGAGATGATGGAGCTATGTATGTATTGGACATCCTTGGAATTGGCTTATGCCGATATGATTCCCTGCGCCCATTGCCAGTCAAAGAAGCTCCCTGTTTTAGTGCGCTGAGCCTATCATACATGAATCCTTTCAAATAGCCATTTTCGACCAGTATATTCAGAGTTGACTCCACTCCTTCATCATCAAATGGATAAGAACCTCGCCTGTTAGGCATTGTAGGATCATCAATCACGAC
>DYRE01000338.1 GCA_020718965.1 Desulfomonile tiedjei | reverse complement strand
AAGATAAGTTACCTAACACTCTGCATACATGGAGCCTGTCTCATCTGGGGCAGAGCGGTCGAAACAGTTCTTATCGCGTCATCAACCTCAGGTTGGCTGGTGAACTTGCCAACGGAAAACCTGACCGTTCCTATCGCCCATTCCAGCGGAACTTTCATTGCCTCAAGCACTGGAGAAACAGTTATCTGATCGCTGGAATGGCAGGCGGAACCCTCAGAGACAGCGACTTTATCAGCAATCTCGGCAATAAGTTTGCAGGCATTGACCCCTCTAAAACTTACGTTGAGGGTATTGGGCAACATCTCTGAAGGATGACCATTGAGCTGAACATCCTTTATTGTTTGCTTGAGCCCCAAATAGAGGTTTTCCCTCATCTCTCGCATGTGTTTGATGTTCTTCTCCATGTCTCGTTCAGCAATTTCACACGCTTTTCCAAGTCCCACTACCTCTAGGACATTTTCGGTCCCGGCTCGCCATCCACGTTCGTGGCCGGCTCCATGCATAAATTTCTCAAGGTGAGTTCCTTGCCGGATATAAAGAGCCCCTACTCCCTTTGGAGCATAGAGTTTGTGCCCGGCGATGGAGAGCAGATCCACTCCCAGTTTATTGACATCGATGGGAATTTTTCCTGCTGACTGGGCTGCGTCCGTATGAACTATAATTCCATGCTTTTTGGCCAGCTTTGAAATCTGTTCGATTGGCTCAATCGTCCCAACTTCGTTATTGGCATGCATGATTGTGATCAGACAAGTCTTGGGAGTAACAGCCTTCTCAACATCCGCGATTTTTACCATGCCGAACGAGTCAACAGGCAAATATGTGACCTCAAGATCACGTCCTTCGAGAAACTTGCAAACCTCAATAACCGCAGGATGTTCAATCTGAGAAGTTATGATATGATTTCCCTTGTCTTTGTGACTGAACGCAACTCCTTTAATCGCGTAATTGTTCGATTCCGTTCCTCCGCTCGTAAAAACAATCTCGTCCGCTTCACATTTGAGCAAGGACGCTACTTGTTCCCGGGCTTTCTCGACGGCCCTTTTTGTCTGCATACCGTAAGAATGCGCACTGGAGGGATTTCCGAAGTGATCTGCCAGAAATGGCGTCATAGCGTCTATCACCTCAGGATCATGCGGCGTGGTAGCATTGTAATCCAAATAGATTGGTTTATTCACGGAGCCTCCCAAACAGTATAATTTTCCATGATTAGTCAGGGGAACAATCAGCTTAACGTCCGGCCTGTTTCATAATGTATTCAAACAAAACAATACCATGATCGATTGGATCACGGCAACAAACCGGATTTCCTGAATCCTCAGAGTTAGGGCATCGGATTGCATTCTACGCTTAATATTGGAGAGTTTTTTCCACCGGTCAGTTTTAGGGTTTTCCACAAAAAAGAATTATTGACTTATTATTCTATATATGTATACATATATATAGTTTTTGGATTGGAGCCTGACCACTCGGCTATATATGTCGATAACCAGGGAATAGCTTACAGAAGGAAAGATGCGCCCACAAATACTCATTTGCGTGGGTACTTTATTTCATCTTCGGCTAACTTAATTACCTAACTGGAAGGAGTTTTTGATGATTGGGACCACAAGAAAACCCTTGGATGAGGTTCTCCAGGCGCTTGATGGTAAGGAGAAGATTGTTGTCATGGGGTGCAATGGTTGCGCCAAAGCCTGCAAGACAGGCGGCGACGTCGAAGTTTCGGAAATGGCCGCTACATTGACTGAGGCCGGAAAATCTGTGGTTTGGGAGGTTACCCCTGAAAGAACCTGTTACATACAGCATACTACAGGGAGCCTGACAGGCCACGAGCAGACCATCGCTGATAGCGACGCTTTCCTGGTGCTTGGTTGCGGGGGCGCGGCCCAGGTTGCCCGCCAGGCGCTGGACGAAATGGGATTCGTTAAGCCCGTTAAAATCGGTCTAAATTCCGTAGGTCACCTGGACACCATCATTGCTGGCAAGCTGGCTATAGAGCAATGCCAGGAATGCGGAGACTGCGTACTAAACGAAACGGGGGGAATATGCCCCGTAACAAAATGCTCCAAGAGTTTATTAAATGGTCCTTGTGGAGGAGCGCAGGATGGCAAATGCGAAGTCGACCCTCAGAAAGACTGCGCCTGGGTGATGATTTATGATCGGCTAAAAGCCTTGAACGAGATGGACAAGCTCTACGTTTACAGGGATCCCAAAGATTACAGTAAATCAAACAAACCCAGAACCCTAGTGATAGCATAGAAAGAGGCCAATCAATGAAAATTACAGACTTGTTTCAAGAAAAGATTACAGTTTTTACCAGTGAAGTAGGACCGGTTAAAGGTTGCGTAAGAGACACTGACGATGGAGGCACGCCGAAGTGTATGAGTGAAGCAAATTTGGTTAAGGATTATGTGCACGCAGTAAACGTTACCGACAATCAAAGCGCCGTGATGCGTCTGGGTTCGCTTGCCGGATCAGTCAAGCTGAAAGAGCGAGGAATTGAACCCATATATCAGATTACATGCAGGGATAGAAACCGAATAGCCCTGCAATCAGAGGTGCTTACAGCCTGTTCTCTTGGAATAGACAATGTGTTGGTACTCACGGGGGACCATACATCTTTGGGAGATCACGTTGCGGCTAAGCCTGTCTTTGATGTTGACTCGGTACAATTGCTTAAGATAGCCAGTGGCAT
>DYRE01000337.1 GCA_020718965.1 Desulfomonile tiedjei | reverse complement strand
TTTAGCTCTCTGTCTCTGGAAATAGATTCCAGGAACAGCGCTCTCTGCGCAGGTCTGATTGTTTTTACAGATCTGTTGTTGTGAAAATTGAAATGTATTTACTTGGACATGAAAGTAGAGTATAGTTATAATAAATAGTACATATATATCAATATGATATATTATAATTGTAGTATAGTTATTCATGTTTTGAAGGTGAAACGGAAATCGCGTCTACTGATGAATATCAAGAAAATAGCTAATAGCAACATTCGTTGGGCCTTAATCTCCATGGCGCTTGCGGTTATATTCGCCGCTTGCGCTACGGTGCCCCATACAGGCAGAAAACAGTTGAATTTCCTGCCTGATAAGGATTTGGACTCTTTAGGGACCAGAGCTTATTCCGAATTACTCAAGAAGGAGCCTGAGTGTAAAGACCAAAAAATTAATGAGATGGTGCAGTCTGTGGCCGGTAGACTGAGCAAAGCGGCCGAGGGTGTTGATGGGCCGGGCTTCGACTGGAAGGTGCATGTTGTAGATAGAGACATTCCCAACGCATTTTGTCTTCCGGGCGGTAAAATAGTCGTCTACTCGGGAATTCTGCCTTACGTAAAAAATGAGGCTGGATTGGCCACGATCATAGGTCATGAAATAGCTCACGCAGTTGCAAGACATGGCGGAGAAAGGCTGAGTCAGCAATTAGCCATCCAGGGAATAAGTTCCATAGGATCTGAATTGTTCAAGGATACGGAAGGCAAGTTGGACAACAAGACCAAGGCTGCAATTGGCGCCTTGGGATTAGGAGCTACGCTTGGAGTTATATTGCCATACAGCAGAACTCACGAACTTGAAGCTGACAGAATAGGGCAGTTGTATATGGCCAAAGCGGGCTATGATCCTCAGGAATCCATTCATTTGTGGGAGAGAATGGGAAAGATAAGTAAATCCCAGATGCCGGTGTGGTTGTCAACGCATCCCACTGACGATGAACGGATAAAAAATCTTAGGGAACTGGAACCCGAAGCAAGAAAGCTTTATGAAAAAGCCCCGGTCAAATACGGACGAGGAGCTATCATTTAAGAGCGCAATGGAAATGATGCCCCCGACTGGAACGAATCAGAATCGCATCAGAGCTTTTGTGGCGTTGGAATTGCCGGATCATGCGCGTGAATTTCTGAATGAAATGATTACCGCCCTTAAACAAACCAAAGCGGATGTTAGATGGACCAGATCAAGTTCAGTTCACATCACTTTGAAATTCCTGGGTGACATTGATGTGTCTCAAGTTCCTGACATTGTAAGCGAATTAACCCCTGTTTTTGCCGGCCAGACCCGATTTGTCATCACTATTTCAGGGCTCGGTGTTTTTCCCAACCTTCGACGTCCTCGCGTCGTATGGGCGGGGCTCGATGACACCTCAGCCCATCTAGGCAGGATGGCCGCACTCGTAGACGGCGCTTTTCACACTCTGGGCTTCAAAACCGAGTCCAGACCCTATAGCCCTCATCTCACCCTGGGAAGGACAAGATCCGATGAAGGCAGGGAGAGTCTGATTGAGCTGATAAAAAATACAGAATGCAAGGGCCCGGGATTTGAAGTGAAAAGGGCGAAGCTTTTTCAGAGTATATTGGGTCCTGCTGGACCCAAGTATTCCCCGATATCGATCTTTAATATCGGGGATAAGGACTTCGGATGAGGCGTGAAGAAAAAATGACCCGGTCGATCTCAAAGTCCGCCCTGAAAACAGGTGAAGTTCGACAACCGTGTGATCAGAGGTGGGGTGTTGCGCTACTTTTTCTGTTGTTTCAATCGTTGTTCATCATCTCAAACAGCCTGGCGCAAGAACTATCCGACAAGTCCAGTCCTTCCGTAACTCATCCTACGGATTCAGCGCAACAGACCGGGGAGAGAATTCGGAATGATACGAACCAGGAATCCCAGATTCGGGATGATCTTTCAATAGAAAACGAGCCCCTTAATCAACTCCTAATCCCATACGATCCTTGCCTTCCAGGCCTATACAGAGACTGGCGTGAATTCAGCGTGGATCATGTGCAGTTCAGGAAGAAACACGGCATAGTCGGCGCCAGAATATTGATAGACAGGATGAAATGTCAGCTTAGGATTCTCGCCCTAATTGCCGACAAATCCTCAAGAGAAACCTATACTGGAAACATTGCCGTTGGGGCGCTCAGATCCCCCACACCAAGAGGCTCTTTCACCATAAACCACATTTATTGTTACCCTGACGTCATGTACTTCGCCTCAGATTCGCAACCTCTAGCCAATCTCTATCGAGGTCTATTCGCTCCACTTCTGGTTTGTGACGGATTTGGCCGCTGTGAAAGGTATAATGAATTGGGGCTTCATGGGTTCGAACTGTCGGCTCACCCTAATCCAGAGACGATTCAAGCCGGACTGTTCGGGCCGATTTCCAGCGGGTGTGTTAGAATTGCTGATCCATGCGCGTTCAAAAGACACCTGGTTGCACTGGTTGGGGTAGGGAAAGTTTTAAGAAATGACCGCGGGACCTACCATTGGCTAAACAAAAATGTCCAGGTTGAAATATTCGATCATGAATCAGAAATTAATGAAACCATTACCCTGGCAAAAATGCTCGAGGAGGGAATAACTTCTATTGGCGCAGGGCTCAAGAGCGTCATGAATATTTTTGGGCCTTGATTCAATATGGCCCCGACTCATCCTGAATAAACCGAT
>DYRE01000336.1 GCA_020718965.1 Desulfomonile tiedjei | reverse complement strand
AGCTGTCTGATTTTCCGGTTTCAGATGGGTGTGAGAATGGTTATTTGGCCAGGCTAAACCCCGGGGACTGGAAGTCGGTAGCCAAAATGATTTCTACTGTTGAGGTTGCCAAGGAGTATGGGAGGGGGGATCTCGCCGAAATAAGGAGCTTTCTGAAGGCCAGATTTGAAGACAGAGTTGTCCCGGTCCTGGGGATCACAGGTACTGGAGGCGCAGGCAAATCTTCACTTACCGATGAAATCACACTGCGTTTTTTGAACGACCAGCCCGACAAAACCGTCGGTATCATATCTGTTGATCCTACACGTAGAAAAACGGGCGGCGCATTGCTTGGCGACCGGATTAGAATGAACTCCATTCATACTGACAGGGTTTATTATCGATCCATGGCGACTCGAAATCAGGGGATGGAAGTCCCGTCGCACATGGAGGAAGCCATCGAAGTCCTAAAAGCGGCGGGCTTCGACCTCATAATAGTTGAAACAGCGGGTATAGGGCAGGGCGACGCAGCGGTAGTTCCTCTATCGGATGTTTCGCTTTACGTTATGACTTCGGAGTTTGGCGCTCAGAGCCAGCTCGAAAAGATCGACATGCTCGACTTTGCCGATTTGATAGCCATCAACAAGTTCGACAGGCAGGGGTCGGAAGACGCTCTGCACGATGTAAGAAAACAGGTTCAGAGAAATCGACTTAGATTTGACGTGCCCCTGGAAGGATTGCCTGTTTATGGAACGATAGCCTCTAGGTTTAATGACGACGGGGTAACCTCTCTTTATGTTGGGCTAGTCAATGAACTCAACCGGAAGCTGGGTTTGAACTGGCAAACGTCAATGACAGCCAGAAATGACAGGATGCCATCATCAAGAACTATCATCATACCTTCGGAACGATCGGGATATCTTTCAGAGATAGCTTCTGCTGTAAGAAAATATCATTCCTCTGGAGCTGAACAGGAAAATCTGATCCGGCGATTGTGGCGACTGGACGCTGTAGAGAAAGAGTTCAGAACCGATAATGTCAGCGAAAATTCTGAAGCTTTCGCCAAGATAAAGAAACTCCAGGAAGAAATCGAGAAAGAGCTTGATCCCAGGGCACTCAAGCTCATCGGTGAGTGGGAAGATATCAGGGAGGCCTATTCAGGTGACGATTACGTTTTCACTGTCAGGGGCCGGGAAATTCCTGTGAAAATGAAGATAAAGACTCTAAGCGGGACCATGCTTCCCCGCATATCCCTTCCCAAATATGAAGACCCCGGACAGTTGCTCAGATGGAGACTCAGAGAAAACCTTCCGGGAATGTTCCCCTATACCGCCGGAGTTTTTCCTTTCAAGAGGCAGGATGAAGATCCTACTCGAATGTTTGCCGGAGAAGGTGACCCCTTCAGAACGAACCGAAGATTCAGGTATCTTTCCCAGAACAGCGTGGCCAAGAGACTGTCCACCGCTTTTGACTCCGTAACTCTGTACGGTCAGGATCCGGACGAAAGGCCCGACATTTATGGGAAGGTTGGAACCTCTGGAGTCTCAATATGCACCCTGGACGATGTAAAGGAACTTTATTCAGGGTTTGACCTCAGCGCAGCCAACACATCGGTTTCAATGACAATAAATGGTCCAGCTCCGATCATGCTCGCCATGTTTTTCAACTCCGCCATCCAGCAGAAACTCGACGTTCTCAGAAACGAAAGCGGGATGGAGCCGACTCCGGATGTTGTACATAAAGTGAAAAGCGAAGTGCTTTCGAACATCAGGGGAACCATTCAGGCGGACATACTCAAGGAGGACCAGGGCCAGAATACCTGCATTTTCTCGACAGACTTCTCTCTGAGAATGATGGGAGATATCCAGGAGTTCTTCATAAACAACAACGTTAGAAACTTTTACTCGGTTTCGATTTCCGGGTATCACATAGCCGAAGCCGGGGCCAATCCTATAACCCAACTCGCTTTAACCCTGGCCAATGGTTTCACTTATGTAGAATATTATCTTTCCCGTAAAATGAAAATCGACGACTTTGCCCCCAATCTCAGTTTCTTTTTCTCCAATGGTATGGAGCCGGAATACAGCGTGATCGGAAGAGTAGCCAGGAGGATATGGGCGGTGGCCATGAGGGACAATTACCATGGCAATGAACGCTCTCAAAAGTTAAAGTATCATATTCAGACCAGCGGTCGGTCGCTCCATGCGCAGGAAATTCAGTTCAACGACATAAGGACGACACTGCAAGCGCTGATCGCCGTCTATGACAACTGTAACTCTTTGCATACCAATTCCTATGACGAAGCGATCACAACCCCAAGTGAGGAATCAGTCCGTCGGGCTCTCGCAATCCAGATGATAATCAACAGGGAATGGGGCATTTCAAAGGTTGACAATGTGAACCAGGGATCATTCATTATCGATGAACTTACTGATCTCGTTGAAGAAGCTGTCCTCTCGGAATTCGACCGGCTTTCGCAGCGCGGTGGGGTCCTCGGAGCCATGGAGACAGGCTATCAAAGGACCAAGATTCAGGATGAGTCCTTATACTACGAAACCCTCAAATCCACAGGACAATATCCAATAATTGGCGTAAACACTTTCCTGAATTCGGAGAAAGTCCATCTAGAGCAGTGCGCTCTTGAGCTTGCCAGGGGTACTGAAGAAGAAAAACAGTCACAACTGAAAAGGTTGAGAGAATTCAAGGAACGCAACAAGGA
>DYRE01000335.1 GCA_020718965.1 Desulfomonile tiedjei | reverse complement strand
GGGTTCCAGGATTGGTAAGGTCCGCTCGATGAACGTTTTCATTCTTGCGTTCACCGTGAAATGGTACAGCGGAGTAGCATACACGACAATATCGGATTCCATCCATTTCGGAAACAGTTCCCTGGTCATGTCATCGTCGTGTACGCAAACTCCAGGAGTTTTGGTCCAGCAGGTGTAACATCCGACACAATTCCTGACGGATTTCTTGCGTAGTTGGACCGTCTCCACTTCGGCCCCGGCTTCTCTCATCCCCTTTGCCAAAGCATCCATCAAGATCCATGTCTTGCTGACTGCGTGACTTCTCGGACTTGAATTAATCGCTAGAACCTTCATGGTGACTTCCTTTCACTGTTGCGTAGGCCGACCAATTGCAAAGCATTTATCATATTCGGAGATTTTTGAACTCAAACAGATTTCCTGATTATTTCTAAGGCTTGGGGAGATACAGAAGTAAAATGAACCAGAATGAGGTACATGTGATCTTTCTTCTCCGCTGACACTACTTTTGCGTAAACGATGGCCTCAGGTGTTTCTCCATCTGAACCATGAAGAGCGAATCTGAGATTTTCCCACTGTTTTATGGCAGTTTCGAATTCAAACTTCGCTTCCCGGTCGGAAACAGCGGTTAACACTGCCGCTGTGCCCTCGTTTGAGACTGTCTTTTCCTCCAGCCGGTAACAGGTTACCTTTAAGGGTTTTTTGAGTGTTCGAAGAGTTTCTTCTTCATCCTTGAGCGTCACGGCATATTTCCCTTTGATACCCGTAACGTCGTAAAGCGTCACTTTTCCTGAGAAGCCTTTCATTTCAACCTGCAGGGTTTTTCGAACTTCCAGAATACTGGCCAGTCTTTCATAGGTGGATTGGGTTATAAGCACCTGACCTCCAACCGTGTACGATTCGACTCGCCCCGTAAAATTGACATCAGGGCCAACCGCTCCGTATTTGACCCTTTGATCGGAGCCTATATTGCCAACTACCGGTCTTCCTGTGTTAACGGCGATACCCATTTCCAGTCTGGGTAATCCGTCCTTCACGTTCCTGGCGTTTAGTTCGTTCATGGCCTGCTGCATCTTCAAAGCGCACGCCACTGCAGCTTCAGGGTGATCTTCAAGCGGTTCGGGGGCTCCAAAGAAAGCCAGAATGCCGTCTCCTATAATTTCATCTATGATACCCCTGTGCGCCAGTAATATCTCCACCATCTTGCCCAGATACCGGTTGAGGAGAGTGATGATCGCTTCAGGTTTCATGTTGGCTGTAAGAGCCGTAAATCCTCGAATATCAGACATCATCATTGATATTTCACGAATCTCACCACCGAGTTTAAGGCCGTCGTGGGAGTCCAAAAGTCGATTCACAACTTCCTGAGTCACATATCTGCCGAAAGCGTCTCTTATGAAATCTCTTTCTTTTAGTCCATTTGCCATAGTGGTAAAAGATTTCGCCAGCGTGCCGACTTCATCGCTGCGATTTGCAGCCTTGAGTGATATATTGAGGTCACCATGGCTTATCTGGGTTGTTGCTTTGGCCATTTCTTTGAGTGGTTTTGATATGGATCGGGCTACGAGGACGCTCATTATCGCAAGCAATCCAAACCCGACAAGACTGAGCAGAAATGTTTTGTGGTGGAGCGTTTCAACTTCCCAGAAAAGTTCACTCTTTGGGAAAACAGTCCCAAAACGCCAACCAGTTGATAAGATTGTCGAATACGCCAGGTACGAATCCTGCGAATCCAGACTCGTGCCAATATCAATAAATCCTCTCCTGGACTTCAGAATTTCTTTGCCGATCTCACGCAGTCTCGAATCACCACGTGATTCTGCAAGGCTGAACAAAGACTCCTTCATGACATAATCAAAATTTGGATGGGAAACAAACACTCCAGTTCCGGTTACTACGAAGGAAAATCCTTTTTTGCTTTCGTTGATGCTGGCAACAAGTTTGGTTAACCAGTGAAGTTCAACATCGGCGGTTATTATCCCACGTAGAGCAAGTCGTTCCCCGTCTTCCGAGCGTTCGAAGAATGGATAGGAATATGTAACCATCAATACATTGCCAGCCCCTTGGTCAAAATACGGTTCACTAAGGACAGGGGCCTTCAATTCTGATGGAATGTGATACCAGTCCTGCTGAAAATAGTTGTAGCCTGCGGCTCCTAATTCAGTGAATTCGAGTCCCTTGGATGATTCATAAAAATAGGGGGCGAAAGAGGCAATGTCTTTTTTGAAAGCATATGGCTGGAATGCCACGGTCATTCCATAAATTTCCGAATTATCCTGGACCATCCGCCTAATGAGCGCGAGTAAAGCTTTTTTATCCAAATCGGAATTTTCCAAGACACCAGCGAGACTCATGGGAAGTTTAGCTACAGCCCGAAAGTCCTGTTCAATCCTGCGGGACATTGAAAGCGCAAGATTAAGGGCGTTGTCTTTTGCTTGATCAAGTATGATCCGCCTCGAGGACATGTAGCTATATGCCAGGACTAGCGAGAAGACCGCGACTGATCCAACCATGACCAGTAGCGCAAGCTTGACAGCGATGCTGCTTCTCCATCCAGCGGTCATTTTTTTCCCCTGTAAAATTGTTCGAAGTCAGGCTTGTTGCTGATTAAACCCAGTTCCTGGAGAATGTCCACGACCAACTCGTATTGCCTTATATCAAGCTTTCCAATAGATTCTCCTGTCCCGTTTGGAATAATTAGTTCCTGC
>DYRE01000334.1 GCA_020718965.1 Desulfomonile tiedjei | reverse complement strand
CCAATCAGAGTCTCTATAAATTGGGTCGGTCACGCTAAGTCCGACAGGCTCCTAGAGGACAATTGACTCTTTGAGATTTGACATTGATGAAGAGGTTCCCCAATATATGTATTCAGTTCCATGGAACGAATTCCATATTTTTGTTGTTGTAAGAGATAAATTAAGTGTCAGCAAATGAAATAATATCCTCAAACTCTCCCGACGTAAGAAAACTTTACTGCCTACCGATCGTGCATACCGAAACCGACATGGGTACTCTGAGTCGTTCTGTGAGAGACGAATATGTCAAGAAAATGGGACTGCAAGCATGGAGAAGAAAAAAATTAGTAATAGAACGTTATTGGAATGATCTTGCCGAGATTGTTAATTACTTGAATGCGTCTTTTGAAAGTATAAAGATCTATCAGGATGGATTGCCTTTTGATGAAGGTGGAAAAGAAAGAGAACTCGTCGAGCGACTGGCCTCCGAGGGAAGCCTCAATCATAAGCTTGTCAAGCAATTGATGGATAAAGGGGCCATTCTTGTTGGGACGGAATCACCAGATCTTTTGATAAGAGAATACAACCTTGCAATCCAGGCTCTTAAAGGGCCTATGTCGACTGACCAAGAAACGTTGGTAAACAGCCAAAGAGAGGAAATTTTAAAGCAGAGAGATGAATTTATTGCAAAAAGAATAAACCAAACCCTGCTTCCGGGCGAAACCGGGATTCTGTTCATAGGAATGCTACACAACGTAATTCCTTTACTAGATGAGGACATAAAAGTCGAAACTCCTATTGCCCCTGTAATAACATGACAACATGCGCTCTTCCTTGCTGGTCTGGAGAAAAGTCTTATGGATAGTAATCAACCTAGCGCTGATGGAGCCAGAGTCCTAATAGTAGACGATGAAAAAGACTTTTGCGACGTGCTGTTTCGAGTGGTCAAAAGGGGAGGGTTTACCGCCCTGGTAGCGCATGACGGTGAGATGGCTCTTGAAATGATCAAGCTGGGACTGCCGGAGGTTGTTCTTCTTGATGTCCGGATGCCGGGTATCGATGGAATGGAGGTTTTAGAGAGGGCCAAGAAAATAGATTCAGGATTACCGGTTATTATGATCACGGCATACTCCGGGATTCACGACGCTGTTGAGGCTATGAGGAAGGGAGCGTATGACTATTTGTCCAAACCACTGGACAACAATGCCCTTGTTGATAAGATCAAGTCCGCAATTTCAGAACGGAGAATCTTTTCCAGAAATACACAAACAAAAGAAACCGATCTGACAGCCGGGAGCATCAAACAACTAATGGGGCCGAGCGCCTCCGTTGATAGGCTCGTTGCAGAAATAAGTCTTGTGTCCGGATCGAATTTTTCGGTTGTGATTCAGGGTGAGACAGGTTCCGGAAAAGAGTTGGTAGCAAACGCTATCCATCGACTGAGCCAAAGGTCAAGCAAACTTATTGTACCAGTTGATTGCGGGGCGATTCCTGAAACACTATTCGAATCAGAAGTGTTTGGCCATGAAAAGGGATCCTTTACCGGAGCCATCTCGTCGAGACTAGGTAAATTTGAAATGGCCCAAGGAGGAACACTGTTTCTGGACGAGATAACGAACATGCCGTTAAGTTGCCAGGTAAAACTTTTACGTGCAATACAGGAAAAGACTTTCTTTAAAGTTGGAGGACGGCAGTGTCTGCACATGGATGTTCGGCTAATTATCGCCACAAATAAAGAGCTCAATACTGAGGTAGTTCTCGAACGGTTTAGTCGTGACCTGTTTTATAGGCTTAGCGAATTTACCATAGTAATCCCGCCACTCAGGGATAGGAAAGAAGACATAGTTTATCTGGCGCACCGTTTTCTAAAAGAGACCAACGAGGAACTCAACAAAGATGTCAAGGGATTTTCAGAGTCTGCATTGGAAAGTGTGAGAAATTATCCATGGCCTGGAAATGTCCGCGAGTTAAAAACGGCCATAAGACGCGCTGTTCTTCAATCTCAGGATTGGGTTACTCCGAATCATCTAGTGTTAGGTTCAATGCCGGAAGCCATATCAACCGATGTCAATGAGGGTAGAGGCGAAGTGGCGTGGAGCGGGCTCTCTCTACGGGAAATTGTTCAGAAGACGACAGCGGACGTCGAGAGTAAGGTCCTGGCCAAAGTCCTTAGGAAAACCGGAGGCAACAAGGCAAAGGCGGCGCGTTTATTGCAAATCGATTACAAAACAATTCATTCGAAAATCAAACAGTACGGTATCAAGTTGTATCCGGAGGAAGAATAATGGCAAAGAAGAGTCGAGGCGTATCCGAAGAAAGTGAAAGTGGATCAAACATCGGTGGTTTCCTGGGTGGTCTTTCAGATCTTGTCCATAAACTGGCTGACTTGGCTGAGAAAGGCAAAGACCTTAAAGCAAGTGGAGAAATCCCAAATTTGCAGGGAGATAAGGAAATCAACGCGGTCTATGGTTTTAACGTCAAATTTGGGTTGGGCAAAGAGGGTGAAAACCGCATCAAGGTTGAACCTTTTGGAAATGTAGTCAAAGACAAAGATTCAGGACGTTCTGTGGTTCACGAGGTGAGGGAACCACTCGTAGATGTTTTCGAAGAGGATGATCACGTCCTGGTAGTGGCCGAGACCCCAGGTATCGGACCCAAAGATGTGAAGATTGACATAAAAGACGAGGTTCTTACAATTTCAGCGTCCAAGGGAGACAAGAAATATCATAAGGAACTTTTATTG
>DYRE01000333.1 GCA_020718965.1 Desulfomonile tiedjei | reverse complement strand
CTTCAGAGGCCCTCCAAGAGATAGGCGAAAAAGTCCGAACACTGATCCAGCAGAAGGGTAGTCTCACCATAAAGGATTCCATCGAGATCCTTGGCTATGGGAGACTCAGAGCTGTTCCTGTGCTTGATTACCTTGACACTATCGGACTCACACGACGCTTGGCCGATGTAAGGGTTCTGCGCCTTTTTTGTGTAAAAGAAGAACGGGAGACGGTTCATAGTTGTTAATAAGGGGCTGGTGGCTGACGAGATTACTGGGACGCCGCTGCTATACGCTATCGTTAGCTGCTTGAGGAATCCGCTTTTTAGCGGCTTAAATAGGCTTTTCCATGATTGTTCTTGATTCGAATGCCTAGTTCAAAATGTCTGATTTCCTATCGTCCAGCAATGCGGCATATGTTGCACGCGACTAACAGATAAATTTATCCACATTCACTAATCGGGAGATTTTGTCCGGTTTTTCAAATGTATATGCTGATTCGGAAACGCCAACTCAATCCCTTCATTTTGAAATCGCCGCATTATCTCAAGGGATGTTTTCTGAACCCATTTCTGGTACTTCCAGTAATCGTCAGCAGGGTGG
Source organism: Desulfomonile tiedjei (assembly GCA_020718965.1). Taxonomy (GTDB): domain Bacteria; phylum Desulfobacterota; class Desulfomonilia; order Desulfomonilales; family Desulfomonilaceae; genus CAJBEZ01. Next base: position 2,144 of record DYRE01000333.1, on the reverse strand, counting down.
TACCAAGCAAAAACAGCAATATTTAGACTCCAGTCGTTGAATGCGTTGAAAAAGACCTGAGGTGGGTGAAGTGGATTCATTCCTTCGTGATCCTTGAGAATATCCCGAACGATATTTACAGCTCTTTCCACTTTCTCCGAAGGTGTTTCGCAAGAAATGGCCAAGTTTGTGACCCATCTGATGAAATATCTCCTTCCAACATTTTCAACGCCTGTATTCACGGCCTTTTCGTTGGGAATCGACACCAGGTGTCCGTCAAATGTTCTAATTCTTGTGCTCCTGAAGCCAATGGATTCAACAATGCCATCGTATTTATCCAAAATTATTCGTTCACCTGTCTGGAAGGGTCTGTCAAAAATTATGGTTAGAGTTCCAAAAAAGTTCGCAATAGAATCTTTGGCGGCTAAGGCGATCGCCAGGCCCCCTAATCCCAATGAGGCCAATAATGGACCTATTTCTATTCCTGTAAGGTTCTGAATCAGAATTATAGATCCCAGGGTTACTATTAATGTCCTGAGCGTCAGCCCAACCAAATTAACGAGAACATCGCTCGTCCTGACATCAGTCAGGCGGGCCCATTTCCCAAGCTGAATATCGACCAATCCTACGAGTCGATACACGAACCATATTACTGCTACTGTTCCTCCAATGTCAGTTGCGTTGGCGGCGACATTCTTTATTGCGCTGGTTTCTCCTGATTTTTCGAGGTGAATCAGTAGGGGAGAAATGGCTATGTAGATTCCATAAACCCATGCAAAAAGGGAAAATGGCCCTTTTAACGCTTCAAGGAAAACCACTCTCCAGGTATTATTCTGATAATGTTGTGAAGCGTAACGAACTCGTGATCGGATCAATCTCCTGATTATCCCATCGATAAAGGCGACAGCGAGAAGAATGATGATCGAAGCCGATAGTTTTAGCCATGAAATTCCATAAAGCAAATCGGCGTTGATCCATTTTCCAACTTTAAATGAGGCCTTCTTTCCGATCTCATCAATTTTCTTGCCAAGTTGTTTTCCTGCCTGGTCGATTTTTTCGGTTTCTACCGGAGTAATTTTTTCATCAGCCGCCGGGAGGAGTTTTATTCTATCCTTTCCTTTATCAGCTTCTGATTGCGAATTTGGACCAGGAACCTGCCCTTGAACCGGTGAAGGGCAATAGACCGTGAGGACTGATAAGAGCGCATAACACATTATAATAATGAAATAATATTGCTTACACGATTTGACTGTCACATGATACATTGTGGCCCCTCTGTGGGTAAGACTTGGCGGAAGTTGACAACCAGACATTCACCCAAGATGAGAATAGATTTAAACCAGGATGTTCGTCAAATCAAACGGGCCTATAGCTACTTCGTTGATTGTTTAAACAGCGTCTAATCTTGTGATTCGACCCATGCCTTGCGGCTGCGCTCCGCTTTCTTCATCACGGCCTCCCATGTGACTGTTTTGAGAAAAGACTCAGGCCATCGATTTACCATCCGTGTGAACATTTCAAAGGGTACGGTAAAGGTTATTTCATCGGGTTTCATAAACTTCCGGTCCGACGGGTCCCAACCTCCGAGGACCGCTTTTAGCTTTCCTTGCGCGAGGTACCTGAGAGGCCAGGTGACGATGTTTGAACATCCAGCGCCAAAGGGTGAACTGACCGCCTCAAAATCGTTTGTTACAAAGGTTGCCAACTGGTGGAGCCCGGCAATGCTCTCCGGCCTAGAAAAGAAAATGACCAACTCAGGCTTTTCGTGTTCGCCGAACAAGCTGATTGGCTTAAATACACAGAACCTGGCCGATGCCGGATGTGGGTCTATTGTATTAAAGAAATTCCTCGAAACCTCAGGCGACTCGAAATAGTGTTCCCCTTCCAATCGGCCAGGAATTCCAGTTGAGACATAATAGGCGATCGTATCAAGTTGTGGTTTCATAAACCCCAGATAGAAAGCTCCTCCCAGGCAACCGAAATGTTCCCTGTCAAAAACAGCTATGGTTTTCTTTTTTCGAGCACGCCACAGGATGCCGATCACACAGGCCCAGTTTGAGTTTATTGCAGCCCAGTCCACCCGTTGGGCGGCCTCGTCTTCTACGGTCGGAAGGATTCCGGGTTTAGGCGCAACCCCATCTGTCGTTTGCTCCTTCGTATAGAGC
>DYRE01000029.1:11462-12879 GCA_020718965.1 Desulfomonile tiedjei | reverse complement strand
CTGGGTTCACATTGTTAGTGGAATAATGATTCTGACCGGGGTTATTGTCGCAACATGGGAATAAAATCTTTTTTGATTACTTACCAATCGATATTTTAGAGACTTTGGTATTCAGGCTAAATGTCCCTCTGTCCAAAATTGCGAGACGCTGGTTTTGGAAGTCGATTAATAATACCTTTGCTGACAATTTTATTCAGAGTCGGCCAAAACATTTTTGAAATTCTTTGTCCCAGTGAAAAAAGTCTCCTGTTTCCTGTGGCGATCCCGTACATGGTCATGACAGCCCTCTCCGACAATGGGGTCATTCTTCTATCCACCCGTTCCTCGCGTAACTTGGTAAGAAGTTTGACTAGAGGGACACGTACGGGACAAACTTCCATACAGGCTCCGCACAGCGTTGAGGCGTCAATCAGAGGGTGAGTCCCGACCATCCCTTCAAGTAGAGAGGTCAACACGATCCCCATTGGGCCAGGGTACGTTACTCCATAAGCGTGGCCGCCAATGGATCGGTAAACCGGACATACGTTGAAGCATGCGCTACATCGAATACACTTGAGAATTTCTCTGTATTCGCCTCTCAGGATTTCCGAGCGACCATTATCGAGAAGCACAATATGGAGTTCCCGTGTTCCTAGAGGCTCTCCCTGTTTCCTTGATCCCGTTATGATTGAAAGGTAACTCGACAATACTTGACCAGTAGCGCTTCGTGGAAGCAGCCGAACAAATAGGGCCAGATCTTTCAGAGTGGGGATGATTTTCTCGATGGACAGAGCCGCAATGTGCAATCGCGGCAGCGTAGTAACCATCCGGCCGTTTCCTTCGTTAGTAAATATGGCTAAGCTTCCTGAATCAGCCACTGCGAAATTGGCTCCGGAAATACCTGCGTCAGCAGTGAGGAATTCTTCCCTGAGAACGCTCCTGGCTATTTTTGTAAGAACGGCGGGATCGTCTGAGTAAGGAACACTGAGTTTCTCCGAAAACAACTCGCCTACCTGCCGTCGGTTTTTGTGGATGGCGGGCGCCAGAATGTGGGACGGTTTCTCTCCAGCGATCTGGACTATATACTCTCCCAAATCGGTTTCCACTACATGGAATCCATTATCTTCAAGGTATTCATTGAGTTGAATTTCTTCCGTGATCATGGATTTGGCTTTGACAACCTTTCTCGCTCCACGATCCTTCAGAATTTGACAGATAACCTCTCTGGCTGCTTGAGCGTCATGCGCTCTATGTACTACAGCCCCAGCCCTTGTTGCATGGAAGGAAAATTTATCAACATAGCCGGGTAGATTATTCAGGACTTCGAGCCGTATTGCCGAAGCCTGGTCTCTCCATGTCTCAAAAGGAACACAAGCAAGGCCCTCGTTCCTTTTGGAAATGAACATGTCCGTGGCAGTTCGCATAGCTTCGCGAAGCG